>JBBSHP010000011.1:0-21228 GCA_038232555.1 Bryobacterales bacterium | reverse complement strand
CGAACATTGCGACCTGCGCGCTCGGATTGACCAAATGGAAGCGCATGAGTAATGAAAGCGCCAAACCAATGATCACCGCGGTAATGGATAGCCAGAAATATTGCAGACCTACGGTCCTATGATCGGTAGTGAACAGCTTGGTGGTGAAGAGCTTCGTGGTGAGGAAATGACGACGCACCTACTGAGCTTGCTCCCGTTTCCACGTTTCATATTCAGCAGGTTGTAAAACAATCATCGTAGTGCGCATCTGCGCGTGACCTAAACCGCACAGCTCGGCGCACGGGACCTCGTAGGTCCCTGGAACATCGGCCACAAATTGGAATGGGATGCGCATCCCCGGCACCACGTCCTGTTTCATCCGCAGTTCTCGCACAAAGAAGCTATGGATAACATCTACGGAGTTGAGGATCAACTGTACAGGACGTCGCGCGGGAACTCGCAACGTAGCGCTCACAATATCATCCTTGGCAGCCGGGTCGTTAGCGTCCAGACCGAAAGGATTCGCCGCCGCATCGTTAATTAGATGGATATTGATTCGACCAAAACGTCCGTCGGGCCCCGGATAGCGGAATCCCCAGGCGAACTGTTTGGCAAGCACCTCGATGACCTCCGCATCCGCAGGCGCGGAGGTGAATTGCACGCCCGCCCAAATGCGTCCTCCCCACGCGAGCAGCCCAAGGAAGAGGGCGGCTGTCGCAAGCGTCGAAAAGATTTCGAAGCGTCTGCTCTGAATGGTGGCGGCGATTGCCCGCGCATTGCCGCGAGTGCGGAAACGCCACACCACAGCCAAGAGTGCGAATTGGGCTATTAGAAAAATAATACTTGCGGCAACCAGGGTGAGCGTGAACTGAACGTCGTACGCCGCTGCGTGACGTGAAATCGCTGCCGGAAGCCACCAACCGGTCATCATGAGCTGAGGCGGAACTCACAAACGTACCATAGTTTGACGCGGAGGTGGAAAACCTCGCACAATTGCCGAAACCGGTCAAAATTGGGATTCATAACGCGAGTCACTATTGTTTTCAGGATTGCTCTTGACTTAGGCAGCCATATCGGAGTAATCTACCACCATTGCATCCGTCGGTGGAGCTTTACGCCCTTGCTGTCTCACTTCGATAAGGGAAGGTGTTTATGAAATCAATGACGTGTCCCGCGCTCGCATTTTGTGTTTTGTTTGCCCCGGCGCTGGTTCTTGGCCAAACATCGGCCGGGGTGATTGTAGGCGTCGTGCGAGACGCATCGGGAGCGGTTGTGCCCGGCACGAAACTGACCGTCACGAACGTTGCAACTAACATCGCGTTTGAGTTTGTGACAGATGAGACGGGCAACTACGTTGTGCCATCCCTGAGTCCTGGCCATTATCGGGTTGACAGCGTTAAAGAGGGTTTCAAGAAGACCGAGGTAGCCGACGTTCAAGTTGACGTGAATCAGACGGTACGCCTCGACCTCACGCTATCCGTGGGCCAGAGCTCGGAAATGGTCAGCGTGCTGGCGGAAGCGCCGCTGATTCAAGCCGATCAGGCGACGCTCGGCCAGGTCGTGAACAACAAGGCCGTGTCAGAGCTGCCGCTGAATGGCCGCGATTTCACGACATTGCTCCGGCTTAACACCGGCGTGACGGAAGTGCAGGGCGGGATCACGACCGCAGGGACCATCCGCCGCCATGGATTGAACGATGCATTTCGGAATGTGAGCGTCAATGGCGCGCGCCCAGCCTCCGTGAGCTATTTGATCGATGGAGTCAGCATTAACGAGCCATTGTTCCAGACGCCTTCGATCATTCCTCCTATTGACGTGATTCAGGAGTTCAAACTGCAGAACGGACTTTATTCGGCGGAATTCGGAATGGGAGCGGCGCAGGTGAGCATTGCGTTGAAATCGGGGACCAATGCCTTACATGGCTCGCTGTGGGAGTTCATACGGAACGACGCTCTCCAGCCCTCTCACCCCCGATTCCACACCAATCCGCCGCTGAAGCAGAACCAGTTCGGCGCGGCCGTAGGCGGGCCCATTTGGCTGCCCAAAATTTACAGCGGCAAGGACCGCACATTCTTCTATTTCAGCTATCAGGGCGGCCGACGCAGAACCGGATCCATTGGACAGGGACAAGTGCCGACCGAACAGGAACGTAACGGTAATTTTTCAGACTGGCCGGTACAACTCTACAATCCGCTCACCTCTGTGGCGAATCCAGGCGGTACCCCGCCCATCACTCGCACGCCATTTGCGAACAATCAGATCCCGCCAAGTCTGTTGGCGCAACAGAGCAAGAACCTTTTAGCTTACTTTCCGCTTCCGAACAACCCCTGCGCACTCCCGTGCAACAACTTCATACGCTCAATTAGCACTCCCACTGATACGGACGGGTACAGCGGCCGGATCGATCACAATTTCACAGCTTCGGATCGCGTATTTGGTCAGATTCTCCAATATGACGAACACGCGCCGCTGCCGGGTCTAATCCCGCTATCCGGAAACGACGTGCGAACGCACACTTGGTTTGTTGGCCTTAATTGGACGCATATCTTCAGCCCGCGGACACTCAATGAGGCGCGCGCGGGCTTCAATCGATATTACTTTCTGCAAGGTTACGAGACGGCCTTCGGTCCTACCAATTACTGGAAAGAGGTCGGGTTGAAGAACCTGCGTGATGACCCCGCCTACTTCGCCTTGCCGCTGATTTCGCTGGGTTCGCAATACACCCCCATCGGCTTCGGAGGTACTGCTCCGTTCTTTAACCTCTCGAATATTTTCAGTTATGCCGATGCGCTAACACTGACGCGCGGCCGGCACAGCATCAAAGTTGGTATTGATATTCGCCGCAACCAGAATTTCAATCAGAGTGGAGGCCAAGGCAACGGACAATTGACGTTCCTCGGTGGCTACACGGCGGCGAATCCGGTGATTCCGCAGGCCGCTGGCCGGCCCAATACGGGCAATGGTTTTGCCGACTTTCTCCTGGGTTATCCGAACAACGCGGGATCGACCTCAACAGCGTTCCGGGCATTCGACTCGGCTGCCGCGCGGCTTCGCAATACCGACTACATGGTCTATTACCAGCATGATATTCGCGCGACGCAACGGCTCACGCTTAACCTGGGTTTACGTTGGGAACTCCATTCGCCGTTCCAGGATAAGACGATGGGTGGTTCCGTCTTCGATTTCAACGCGCCCGGTGGCCGCGTCCTGTATCGGGATAAAGCCTACACGGAGCTGGTGAATAATCCCATCCTCGCGGCGTGCTGTGCGAGCGACACTCTCATCAATACCGATTGGAAAGATTTCGCGCCGCGGATCGGGCTGGCGTGGCGTCCGCTATCCACCGACCGCTTCGTAATTCGCTCCGGCTACGGAGTTTTTTATGATGTCTACCAAAATTACTATCCGGCGGGCTCGATCTCTTCGAACATTCCGTTCCTTTCTCCAACACTGCCGACGCCTACGGGCGCGGAGATCACCCCTCCACTCGATATTCGTAATCTCTTCCCAGCGCCCTATTCGATTGCTCAGCGGAAGTTTCCGCTGCCCTTTTGTCAGGCCCCCTCGTCATCCGTCATTGATCCGGTCACCGGCGTGATCACAGCTGTCCTCAACCAGTGTCCCGGTCCGGCGAACCAATTGCCGGATAACAAGACTCCGTACATTCAGCAGTGGGCGCTGAACGTACAGTTCGAGCCGCGACCTAATTTGCTCCTCGAAATGGGATACCAGGGCTCGCACGCTCTGCGGGAGCCGATTCAATGGATATTCAACCAAGCGTTCTTGCCCCCCACCCCGGGAAATCCGAACAATAGCGCGACCTTCCGTTCGGATTGTCCGGCGGGTACATATCCCGCGAGTTGCTCGCCGATCCAGGACCGCGTGCCGTATGGGAACTTCTCACGCACCACATTCGCACTGGCCAACATGCTGCAGTCCGTGTATCACGCCATGACCTTCAAGGCCGAGCAGCGGTTCAGAGGTGGCATCCAAGTATTGGGTTCGTTCACGTGGGGCAGATCGATCGACCAATTCTCCGAGATTCAGAACGTCGGCGGGGCCCTCTCGTCCATTGCGCAATATTCTCACCGGTTCGATATGGAGCGCGGTCCCTCCAACTTCGACCAAACGCGGCGGCTTGTGCTCAGTTGGCTTTGGGAATTGCCGTTCGGAAGAGGCAAGCCGATGTTAAACCATGGAGGCATTCTGAATACGATCGTCGGCGGATGGCAGGTGAATGGCATTGCCATGCTTGCTGACGGCACTCCCTACACGATCGGTTGCTTCTGTGGAGACCGCAGCCAGACGGGAAATATCTTCAACACCGAACGAGAGGACGTTACCGGCAATCCTCTGCCTAATGGCTTTAACCGCACCTACGAGAAGCAGTTCGACACTTCGGTGTTCGCGACACCCGCTCTGGGGACGCTGGGGAATCTGGGGCGCAACACTCTTCGGTCGACCGGCCAGCGCGCGCTGGACATGTCGTTCTTCAAGAACTTCTCGCTCCGGGAGCGCGCAAACCTGCAGTTCCGGTCGGAATTCTTCAATCTTCCGTCCAGCCACTTTTATTCACCGCTATTCCCGTCGACTGTTCCGACATCCACCAACTTCGGATCGTTGCTCCCGCCCGGCGGCGACCACGGGAATCTGTTTAATCCACGCATCATTCAGTTTGGGCTGCGGCTGGTGTTTTGAGAAGCCGGACTAGCCCGGCGACTTTCTGCGCGCGAACACGTCCGTTTTGCCGCGCGGCTCGGCCAACGTGAAACTCGCGGATCGGCGTGGTTCTGAGAAGGAAGCCCATGGTCGTCAGGGTGACGTCGCCTCCCGCCAGAATGGTGAGTTCCGGACGGGCTTGCTCGTAGTACTGTTCGATTCGCGCGCGACGTTGTGCCCAAGTGCCTGAGCGTCCCGCCGTGAGAATGCGATCGATCTGGGGTATGTGCTTGAGGTCATAGATCGCGGCTTGGGCATCGTCGGTTTCCTCGAAGGCGTGATGAAACGTCGCGCGGCAAAGCGGCACCTGTCGCAGGATGGCGCTGGTGCTTTTGTTGTCAATCTTGCCTCCGAGCAGGAAACCGAGCACCAGTCCATCGATCGGCAGGGCACCAAACTGCGCAGCTAGCAGGCGTAGGCGATCCAACTCGGCCGGATGTTCAATTCTGTACCCCTCGTTCTCACGAATCATAACGCGCACCGGGATTGAAACGGCTTCGAGAATGCCGTGGACAAGCTCTATGGGGGGAGTCAATCCCCCGCAATCGAGATCGCGGAGAACTTCCAGCCTGCGGGCGCCACCCGCTTCGGCTTGCCGCGCATCATCCACTGAACGGACGATGACTTCGAGGACGCCCTCAGACATCCAGATAGGGGATCCGCGCGCGGTAGGGCCGCATCACTTCCCCAAGGGCTTGCTCCGTCACTCCGGCAGTGTTGGCGCTAGGGAATACCGGCACCGCGATGCCCCGGCTTATGAGCTCCTCGGCAGCCTCGATGATAAGTGAGTGGATGATGGCCGTCCCCGCTGCCGTCGATGCCGGTCCGATCTTCGTGGTGAGCCCCGGCAGGCGCATGAGAGCGTCACCCGTGGGAACGCAGTTGTCGATTGCGACCGTTGCGAGCTCAAAGAGGCGTTTACCGGATGCATGTCGCGGCTGGATGGCCCGGGAGTGGTTGATGCTCGTGATTGCGATCACGTTCGCGCCTCGCGCGCTCATTTCCAAAGCCATCTCGATAGGCGCGGCGTTGCATCCGGAGTTTGAGACGAGGATCGCCGCATCACCGCTGCGCACCTCGACCTGATTCAGCAAACGAGCGGCTAGGCCTGGCTCGCGCTCCGCGCGGGTACTCGCCAACGCGCCGTGTTGGAAGAAAAGGCTTTCATCGAGAATCGGATTCACGGCCGCGATGCCGCCCGCGCGGAAAAATGCTTCCTCGGCGATCAGGCGAGAGTGGCCGGTTCCAAACGTGTGCACCAGACCACCGGCCGCAATCGCGTCGGCCACCAGGAGCCCGGCGCGATGAATGTTCGCGGCCTGTGTGTTAATGATCTGCTCGAGGATCGATTGCAATTCGTGGATGTAGCTGCCGAAGCTCATGCGGATTCTCCTTCCAATCTAATTTGGCGCAACCCAGCAAGTACGCTCCCATAACAGGCGGCCAACGCGGGGGCACAATTTGCACACAACCCAAGGCGTGCTTCACATGTTCGGACATACTTTCGAGAACGAGCGAGCACTGTTCGAGGATGCTGCCTTGATAGGAGACTGTCACCTCCTCATTCTTCATCTGCAGCCGGCCGATGGCGGCTACTACTCCTTCGGCCAGTTCTTCACCCGCATGTGTAAAAATCTCACGCGCCACGGCATCCCCCGCGAGGGCGACTGAATAGGCTACGGGTGCTAGCGCGGCGACGTCTTGGTGTCCCAGCCCGGAACCGTAGAGACGCGCGATGGACTCACGAAAATCTGTGACGTCGAGCGCCTGGCACATCGCATCCAGCAGGGCGGTAGTGGGACCGCGACCATCGTAGGCCCGCGCCGCTGCGCTTAATGAGCGTTCTGCAATGCGCTGCGCTGCGCCGTCATTACCATAGATTGGGCCCCATCCGCCCACTTTCACGCGCCGGCCGGATGAATCGATGCCGAGAATGGAGGAGCCGGTCCCGGCGAGCGCAACCACGCCTGACCTCCCATCGAGAGCGCCCGCGTGTGCGATCACCATGTCGCCGTTGAGGAGAGCACCACGAAAGCCGAGTTCGGTGAACAATGCCGTCATGGGTTCGGCCCCCTGCCCGTCGTAATCTATACCGGCCAAGCCCGCTGACACGCAGGCGATCTGGTGGGGTTCCAGACCGGCGGCAATAAGCGCTCCGCGTGTGGCGCGCTCGATTGACTTGCGCACCAGCTCTGCCGATTGCAGTAAGTGGTTGGAAGGCCCACCGCTTCCCTCGCCAAGCCTACGACCCATCCGATCAATGGCGAGACAGCGAGTGTGCGTGGCGCCGCCGTCAATGGCGAGAATCACATTCATGACGTCGGCCGGTCGGCCGTCCCTGCCGACAGCGAACGAAAGACCCCACGGCGTGACCAGCGCCGGATGAAGATGCTGCCGCTCACGGCGAGTATCGCTACAGCGATACAAAATACGTTCCATTGCTGTCCGAGTGCGGCGATGACAGTGAGGATAGCGGAGCCGGCAAATGCGATGCCCAGTGCGCAATCAATCAAATCCCGCGTAGTTTCACGGCGGATGGCACGGCGCGTTTCCGGGTCGAACTCCGTCAACACCGGACCCCACAGGCCCGGAGGCCGGCACAGTGCATAGAAAGAGCGCAGCGTCTCCATGCTTTCGGGCGGGGTAAGCCAAGACACTCCGGCGATAACCACGGCGCCAAGCCCGAACAGCAGGAGGAAACCGTGCCAAAACGGATGCGCCGCCTCATTGGAAAAGCCGAGTGGAAACCACACTATGTAGCTGAGGGGAAGCCCAATGACCAGCGCCGCGCTCTCGCCATATATGTTCAGCCGCCACCAAAAAAAACGCAGCCATGACAATGGCAGGATGAAAGCGAACACTACGGAATTGATAAAGAGAAACCAGGCGCGTAGCCCGTGCACGAAGAAGTATGCCACCACTAGCGAGAGTGCAAATATGAGCAGGGAGCCGGCCCTGCCGATGGCGACGTAGTGGCGTTCGCTTGCCCCTGGGCGTACGAAAGGACGGTAGAGATCATTGACGATATAGGATGCGCCCCAGTTCATCTCGGTGCTGATGGTGGCCATGTAGGCCGCGAACACCCCCGCAACCAGCAGCCCTCTCAACCCGTCGGGAGCGTAGGAACGAACCAGGCGAGCCCACAATTCACTGGGTTCCGTAGCGGGGCTGGATGCGTAAAGCGCGGCGGCGATCATGCCCAGAATCAGAAACGGGACGACGCGCACGATCAACGTCAACAGAGTGTTGAAGAGTTGGCCCACCTGCGCGTGAAACTCGTTGCGCGCGGCCATAAAACGTTGCGCAGTGAAACCCTCACCGCCGGTAGGAGATGCGGCGAAGAACAGCCCTTGCACGACAAATGCAAAGATGGTCAGGCCTCCGAGGCCAGGGGCGGGCAGCGTCACCCGGAAGAACGACTCGGCCGCTGGGCCCCGCATCGCGTGAATCGATTGGTATACGCCGTGGATGCCGCCTGCCCCAGCCAGTGCGAATGGCACCAGGATGATGTTGCCGATCAGGAAGATTCCAAACTGGCACGCATCCGTGTATGCGACTCCGGAGAGCCCGGAGGTCACCGTGTACGCCGCCGCGATGCTGCCTGCGAAGAGAATAAGATTCAGGGGTTCCCATCCGAGAATGGGGCCAAGGGCCGCGCCAAGCCATCCCGAGACGTACCCCATCAATACGACGATAAAACCGAAGCTCATGAAAACCGCGTAGATGCCGCGGTACGTCCGGGCCACACGGCCGCTGTAGCGAATACCGAGCAGCTCGGCGGAGGTCACAGTCCCGAGCCTGCGCCAATACTTCGACCACAACACAGCGCCCAGAGGCATCCAGATCACGTAAGGAATCCACCAGACGGCGTTGCCGAGCAGGCCGCCTTGATAAGTGAGCATTGTCACGGCTGGCGCAAGCCCCGCATCGGTATAGGTAGCGACGGCTGAAAGCGCGATGACCCACCAGGGTAGGTCGCGGCCCGAGACAAAGTAGTCCGCGACGGTGCGTCCCGCGCGCCGGGAGAAATATAAGCCCACCGCCAGCATCAAGCCGAAGTAGAGCGCCACGACTGCCCAGTCAACGGACTTCATACGGCGCTCCAGAGCCGTTCGAGGGTGATCATGAATAGTCGGGTGACCATTCCGTCAGATGAGGTTCTCTTCGAGTTGCATCACCCCTGCAATCAACCGCTCCTCCGATTGTGGTCCAACCTTAGCGGAAACAACTTCATAGCCTCCGGCAGCATAGGCGCTCTCTGAGGGGAGGTACCCTATGTAGCCGTTGGCGATTCCCGCGATAAAGGTCTGAAGCGGAGCTGCTCTTTTCACTCGCAGACCAATTTCGACGAACACCTCCGCCGGCACCGCCACGAAGGCCGTGTCATCGATGCGAATACCTTGCAGTTGGATGGGGACGCTTCCGTTCGGAGAACCGGCGGCCTCGCGCGCGTAAAAGTGAGTGATCGAGCCGTACAGCACCTGAGATTTGGCATGGCGGTATTCGGACGAAGCTACCTCGGACGGTAGCCCTTGCAGCCGGGTCTCGGCGTCGCGCAAAGCGCGCTCCGCCTCGTCGGGGCCGGGAAGCAGCTTCAGCGGAAGATCGACGTGGAGAACCCCGAAGCCGAGGCGGACTTCCGGGCGTGTTTGGATTGAGGGCAACGCATTCAGCACCTCATCGCCGAGCAGTCCTCCAATCCTTGCCGCCAGCTCAAACGTACGGCCGGCCGTCACAACTCCGATCGCGCTCAGCTCGGAAGAGCGCCCGACGCTGACATCGCCCTGTGCGCCATTCAGGAACATTGCGAAGCAGCCTGCGCCGAGAGTGGTTTCTACGCGCTCAATCGAGCATGCGGGGTAATCACCGGACGTAAGTAAGTTGTCCGGTCCGAGCACGGTGGGATGACACGCATAATTCATCAGCACTGCGCGAGGCTGGCCGTTCGGGTCGTCGACGCGCAGGATCCCGATCTCCTCGTCCGTAGGCCGATGGTCTGCCGTGCGCCGATTAACGCCCAAGCCTTCCACACGTCCGGTTCCCACTCCCACTCGGGACGGGACTCGATTTTCCCAGGCCTTCACAACCGCTCCTTCGATGGCTGCTGCAAGCCGCTCCATGTACGCAGAGTCCAGGGAAGTGTTGGGGTTAAAGAAGGTCGTGATCGTGACGGGTCCAGCATGGGTGTGCGTTGAGGCGATCAGAATACCTGCTGCCTCGAGCGGAATCCGCGCCGCGATTGCCCGGCGTACATGCTCGACGAACTCGGCGGCCAAGGCCAACACATCCACGCTGATAAAAGCGACGGCCGTGACGCCCGTGTCCAGAACCAGCGCTCGCGCGTAGAGTTCGTCGTGCGTGCCTGTCGAGACTCCTGCGCGCGCCGCGAATCCCGCGAGGGGTGACCCCGTAAGTGGTGTGATGCGAACCGCGGCGACCCCTGTTTTCAGCAAAGTTCCTGCTTCCTGGGCTTGCGGGTGGTCCTGGCCAACACCTTAGTAGCGCTTGCCTTTCACAGCTTCCGACGAGGCACGGATGCTGTCCAGGCACTCCTCACCAACGTTGACTGCGACGGCCACCGACAGCACGTCGATCACGCAGAGCTGTGCGATACGGGACGTGAGCACTTCCCCTCCCAGCGGCGTCTCCGAGGAGGCCGTGAGCAGGACAATGTCCGCCGCTCTTGTTATCGGGGACGGACTGTAGTTGGTAATTGCGATGGTGGTCGCGCCGGCATCACGAGCCGCGCTCAGGGCATCCACTACGTCCTTAGTGCTGCCGGAATGGGAGATTCCGATGCCCACGTCCGAGGGCCGGGACGCCGCCGCGGCCATGATTTGGAAATGCCCATCACCGTGGCAATCGGCAACCAGGCCGAGGCGCGTCAGCTTCAGTTTTCCATCGAGCGCCGTGAATGACGAGTATCCCGATCCGTACAGATCAATTCTGCGTGCCGTCGCGATGGCCTTGGCCGCTACTTCAACCATCCCGCGATCGAGGGATTTCGATGTGTCTTCGACGGCTCGTAAATTGGCCTGGAACATCTTCTTGGCCAAGCCTTCTATGCTGTCGTCGAACCCGATATTCTCGTGAAATATATTCGACTGGCTGCACCAGGTCCTGCGCCAATCGCAGTTTGAACTCCTGATACCCTCCGTACCCCAAGGTGCGACAGAAGCGGATCACCGTTGATTCCCCTACCTCGGCCTGCTGGGCCAATTCCGAAATCGACATGTGGATAACGTGATTGGGTCTCGCGAGTACGTAATCGGCAATAGTTCGCTCAGCGGGCTTCATATTTTGGCTCATGCTCCGCACCCGGATAAGACAACCCGGGGTAGGTTGTTCGACACCTCCAGTCTTGCTTGTGGAGAATCTTTTCATGTGGTACCCATTTGGTGGAATATTACTTCACAGCCCGAACCGTGTCAATAGAACATCGCACCTCAGGGCCCAATCAGCCTACTGGTGCTTCTGCAAAACACCTACCTTCACGAGGACGCGTTGCATCGCCCGGAAAACATCCTCCTCGATGCTCCCCGCATATGGACCAGGCCGCCCGTAATAAATCATAGAATCGTCCGCCTCATAACCGCCCTCGCGGAGAACACGCAGCGATGGGATGTACGACATGACTCCATTGCTGTATCCGGCTACAATCACGTCTGCGCCCGGGTACTCGCGTTTCATCCGGAGCGAATAGTCGACCACGACTTCGCCTCCCAGCGCAACAATTGCGGGGCCCGTGTCGAACCGGAGCACCTGCACGGGATATGAGATCGACCGCATCGGTTCACCCCGGTCATAGTGTTCGAGCATAAGTTTGGCCCGGTGAGCCTTGAACGGGTTCGCGTCTTTCAGCTCTGCTTCGAACATTGCGCGTGAGCGCGGAGCAAATTCGAGATTGATGGTTTTATAAGCGGTCCGAATGGGAGGATGCAAAGTCTTCATGGCGCTTTGAAGTACCTCCTCGACGGAAGCCGCCAACTCATTGCCATGCTTCTCGGCTAATCCGAGCTGACTGCGAGGGCTCGGGTTCTGGTCGCCCGCGCAGAGTAAAAAGAACATGGCCTGCATACCAGGGTGCGCGCGTTCGATGGCGGTCTGTGCGTAACCCGCATAGTCGCCGCTGATTTCGTAGGATTGGTCGGGCTCAGTCGTGTTATGGCAGGCATATCCGAACAACACGACCCGCGGCGCACCGTCGGGCGCTGTGATCCGGACAACCGGTACGCGAGGGTCGGTTGGAGAACGCGGGTCATTCATGGGTTGCAAATCCTTGAAACGGCCGGCACGGCGATTAATTGCGAAAGCCGCCTCCCCTGTGCCGTACGACAACGTGGCCGGTGAAAGATGTGCGAGTGACTGGCCTACGATTTCTACGAGCTGGTCTTCCAGCTTCACGGAGTACGCTTTGGCATGCGCGGTATCCGTGGCATTCAGATAAAACAGCGCCGGTAGAATCGGCCAGACCACGGGACCCGAATGCGTATGCGACGAACTCAGCCACAGCTGTTGCCGCTTCAAGTGAAATTGTCTGACGGACCGTAGCGCGACGTCATCTGAAACTTCCGGAGGAAGCCCGATGAGATCCGTGGTGACGATGACCACCCGCCCACCGTGCCCGTCGTCCAGCGCCAGCGCCTTGGCCCAAAGATCCTGCTGCACGCCCGTTGCGGGATGAGTGCGGGAGGCATAGCCGGAGAGCCAAAGAGGAACGTCTGGTGTGATTCTCGTCCGTGCCGTTCCTGCTTGGAACCCTGCACCCGAGAGCGGCAGGGCAAGCCCTAAAATCACGAAAGTATTTCGAATGGTTGTGCGTATCGTCGCGGACGATCCCATGCTTGCCTTTCAGCTCTAGTGTGGAGTAATATTACTTCGACTGTATCAAATACGGAGCTTTACTACGGCAATTGATGCAACGGAGTGCGAGGAGAAGCAATCATGAGAACACCTGTCAGTCGGAGACGCTTTCTGGCGGCAGCGCCATTGGCGGCAGCTGCGGTTCGTCCCCTGAAAGCAGCCACCGGCGGCAAGCTCGCGATTCTCGGTGGCGATAAGGCCCGAACGGGAGGGTTCCCTTCCTGGCCCGTCTTCGATCAGACCGAGGAACACGCTCTCCTCGACGTTTTACATAGCGGGAAGTGGTACCGCGGCGCCGACCGGATCGTGAACAATTTCGAGCAGGCTTACGCGCGGCTCACTGGCGCAAAGTACTGCCTCGCGACCGCAAACGGCACAAGCGCATTAGACATATCGTTGAACGTCCTAGATGTTGGACCTGGCGATGAGGTGCTTGTACCACCGTATACCTTCAGCGCAACCATCAATGCCGTACTCCGTCAGCACGCGATACCGGTATTCGTCGATACCGATCCCGAAACCTTCCAGATGGATGCTCGGAAGATCGAGGCGGCCATCACACCGCGCACGAGAGCTATTATGCCGGTCCACCTGGGGGGCGCACCCTGCGACTTGGACGCAATCCTTCCGATAGCCGGCAAGCACAACATCCCTGTAATAGAAGATGCGTGTCAGGCGCATCTTGCCGAGTGGCGTGGGCGAAAGGTCGGAACCTATGGACAGACCGGCTGCTTCAGCTTTCAGGCATCTAAGAACCTCAACTCGGGCGAAGGCGGCGCCATCCTGTTCCAGGATGAAGCCCTGCGCGAGCGCGCCTACGCCTTTCACAACAATGGCAGTGGCTTGAAAGCTATAGGCTCAAACTTCAGCTATGTATCGCGCGGAGCCAACCTACGCTTGACGGAGTTTCAGGGCGCTCTCCTTCTCGCACAGATGACGAGGATCGAAGCACAGGCCCGTACGCGGACGGCGAATGCAAAATACTTGACTTCGATGCTGCAAGAAATACCGGGTATAACTCCTGTGCGCACGTACGACGGCTGCACCCGTAACGCATACCACCTGTACATGTTTCGCTACAACAAGGACCACTTCGCGGGTGCGGCGCGGATCGTTTTCCTCAATGCCCTGCACGCCGAGGGAGTTAGCGGGTCGAGCGGCTACTCTCCGTTGAACAAGGAACCATACATAAAGCGGACCCTTACATCCCGTGGTTATCGCGCCATCTATCCGGAACAGCTAATCGCCCGCTGGGAAGATCGCAGCCAGTGTCCCGCCAATGACCAGGTCTGTCGGGAAGCTGTGTGGTTCACGCAGAATATGCTCCTGGGGACAAGAGCAGACATGGAGCAAATGGCTGAAGCGATCCGCAAAATACAAGCCAATGCCGCAGCACTGCCGCAAGCTTAGCCTCGTGCGCTTCCATGCGCCGCGACACGCTCTCGTCCATGTATACTTCTGCTCATGCATCAACTCACGAGACGATTATTCGTAGCAAGTCTAGCAGGAATTGCCGCTCCCCTACGAAGTTCGGCACAGAACGAGATCTTGATTGAGCGCGATTTATCGGGTAAGCCGCATAGCGGGAAAGTGTTAGCGGCCATTCAGCCGCATGCCGACGATATCCCGATCTTCGCGGGTGGACTCGTGGCCAAGCTGATTCGCGAAGGCTATACCGGATATTTGATCCGCACGACTATAGATGACGCGGCGGGTCCCGGGGTCGGTGCCGAAAGCGTAATCGCCAATTATCATGACAATCTCGAGGTGGCACGCGCCCTCGGCCTTAAGAAAGCCTTTGACCTCAACTATCGCAATCACCAGATGGACGGCGTTGAGCGGTTGGAATATCGCGCTCGCCTGATTTTCCTGATACGTCTGCTCCGAATCGATACTGTGATTTGTTACGATCCATGGGGCTCCTATGAAGAAAACCCCGATCATTACTTCACTGCGCAAGGAGTGGAAGCCGCCTGCTGGATGGCCGGTGGGAACAAAGACTACCCGGAGCACTTCGACGCAGGACTAAAACCGCACGCCGTCACGACAAAGTACTATTTCGCGCGCGGCCCGCAACTGGTAACCCGCGTGGTGGACATCAGCTCGGTGATTGACACTAAGGTATCGGCGAACCTGGCAAACAAGGCACAGGGCCCGGCCGGCGAGACGGGGGCAAGGTTACGAGCGAAGTTGGCAGCCGAGGGGAAGCGATTGCCCATGCTCGGCGATGATGACGCTACCGCGAACCGCGAATACGTCAAGCAAGTCGTGCTCAGCAAAGACCGCCAACTCGGCGCGAAGTACGGCCTGCAATACGCGGAGGCGTATCACTACATTGGGCCGTCAACGGATCAGGCGGAATTGGACGAGTTGATCCGCAGGAATGTCGTGAGCAAGTAGCGGAGATTGACTGGGTAGTGGATGCCGATTGTTGGTCCACGGCTCTATACAGGTACGTCCACTCGCCAGCAACCTTTAAAGTCCAGGGACACCCGGCAGGCGCGCTCACCGATACGTTAACGTTGCCGCCCGTATTGCTGGGTGAGGCGAAGGCCGGCTGATCGAATAAGAGCAGGTGAAGCCTTGTTGATTGATAGTGTGATTCTGCCCACCAACAGAAATTGTCCCCGTTCGTGCCCCACCAGTGTTGGCCGCGACGGCATAATTGACCTTACCTGTGCCTTGCGATGCGCTCGTCAGAATCGTGATCCAACTAGCGCTGCGAGTGGCAATCGAGTGCAGCAATATACCCCGGTCGATTCCATGGCGATCTCGGTGACCTTCAGCTGCTTCAACCACACCCGCATCCGGATCAGTTCGTTCCGAAAGGTGCCATACGTCTTACGCACTGGCTCTCCCGCACCGCCCACCGGCGGTAACACGCACACCACAATTGTGTCTTTATGAACGTCCATGCCGCACGAGCGGCGGTATACTTCATTCATTGTTAGCGCCTCCTGCCGCCGGACGAAGAACGCTCGAAGAAAATCGGTCTTTCCTTACCGGGCTTCCCACTGACCACAGGCGCAGCCAAAACGGTGTCTTATCCGGGGATAAGCTCAACGCTGTTCTGCGTCTCAAGGTCAGGCAGGAGCCTCACTCATCTGTCCCCAAACGCGTCCCGGGCCACGTTCACAAACGGCTTCGCAATGCCAGACCGTTGCCGGCCTCCATCGTCCTGCGGCTTGTATCAATATCGCTCTTGTGCAAGCCCCTTTTCATCTCCGTCTGTGCCGACCGCAGGGAGCGCATAACCCATTCAAGGTTTCCGAAAATCTTGAATCCGGTGAAAAGTGAGGTAGTTGGCATCATGAGCCCGCGGTGGTCCACCAAAGTCGTCGTCAAATCCTGTACGTGAGACCGCAACGATATCCGATTGATCGAATTGCCAGTCCACATATTGGAAACCGTGCTTTTCCGGGTCCGGGTGGGACAGAATCGTTCTGGCTATCGTCCATTTATGCAAGTCTTTCGACGACATTAACACCAGCGTATTACGTACCGACCCGGGATCCTTGGCAGACATGGCGTACTCTTTCAATGCGGGATTCGAGAGTGTCCAGTACATTCGCGTGGTTGGGTCATACCGGATGGAGAATTTCTTGCTCCCGCCCGGGAACTCCACTAGACCTTCGAACCTTAATTTGTCGGATTGGACTTTCAGGATTGCGGCCTTTTCAACGTTGGCCACGCGCAAAATATCGAGCACGGAGCCATCGGGAGCGGCCACCGCATTGCCCTCCAACCAGGTTGCTCCTTCGCCGGCGTTGGCGGGATAGGGCAGACGTTCAGTCATTGTCCAGCTGTTCGGATCCAGCAAGTCCCCGTCCGCTGGGGTCGACATCATGAACGCCTCGAAATGGCCCCAAGGTCCGTCCGGATGAAATTCCATCGCGCGCCAGAGGCGGCCGTCTTTTTCCAGCATGGGTACCGGTGCGGTGTGATAGCCCGGATCGTTGGTGAGGAAGGCAGCGTCACTCCAGGTTGCTCCGTTGTCGAGCGACCGCCGTATCACGATGCGGCCGTATTCAAAGTTCGTGCCCATCAGAAAGACCTGGCCCTGGTGGACGAACAGATTGGACCAAAACTGATGATCTAATTGCGCCATCTTCTGCCATGTTTTACCCCGGGCCCGAGACCGGAAGATTTTGGTGACGGGTGCTGTTTGATGGGCTGCTTTCGGCCCGAATAAATCATGAGAGCTTACGTAGTCGCCATTCGGAAGAATGACAATGGAAGGCGAGCCGATGTATAAGCCGGACTGGGCGGGCTCGTAGTCGATGACCACCCCAGGGGGAGCCGGCGCTGCGACCGCAAAACAAAATGCCAGGACCAATTTGGCGATCATCTACACACCCCACCGGCGGCGCGTAACGGCTAATGGCTCCAATTGAACACCCGCCTGCCAAAATTGATAATGACCTTTGGGAGTGCTCCCCACCCATCGCTCATCAAACGGTTCGGAAGCAAGTTGATAGCGGGCATCCGCGCTGATACGGTAGCGATCCGAGCTGTTGGCGAGCGATCCGTGCAGGATGTGCATCCCGAAGATCAGCACATCCCCGGCTCGAAAGGATGTGGTAGACCAACGGCATCCGAACTTCTCAACCATTTCGATGGGATCCTTGGTGAAGTGGCCTTCGATCAAATCGCGATCTACATCCGCTCTCCAGTATGTCTCCTTCAGCTCGGGGATGCGCTGCGATCCCAGACACATCACAATCGGACCGAGCTCAAGCGGGACATCGCCCAGAGGCGTCCAACACGTATATACGTTGGGGGTGCCGCGCCCCATAAAAACAATATCGGAGTGGATGGGTGATTCCGCTCCTGGCCCTGCCACTCTCAACCATTGGAAATCGAAAGAACCCACAGACCCGCCCAGAAGACGTTCGAAAAAGCCGGTCACCTCTGGCATCTGGAATAGCGCTTGAACGGCGGGAAGCCGGCGGAGCTCTTCATTGCCCCGCACACCCGTGGTGGAGCCTTTTTGTTCCGAGCGCTTTACGACGGCGTCGGCGAGTGCCGTGCCAGGCTCCAATAACCCTTGGCCAGCAAGAGTCTCCAGGACCTGGCGGCGCGCATTGTCGACGATACTTGGTTTTCGCAGTTCACGAATCAACAGATACCCGTCGCCTTCCAGGCGCCTGCGCAGTGTGGCTGGATCGTCGATTGCGTCATTACTCTCGCGAAGGTCGGCCGCAAGGTACCGCCCTCCGAGTTCTATGGTGTTTCCCCAAAAGCTAAGTTGCATCGTTTCGTTTTTCCTTTTAGCTGGTTCTTCTTAACTTGGTTATTCTGCCGCCGAGGATCCACTCGGCAACATAAATATCTCCGGCCGGCGAGACGGCCACGGCGTGCGGACTTGTGAATTGTCTAGGCTGGGCCGGCATTCCATCAGGCCAATCCGGAAGCGTGGGCCATCCCCAGCCCTCCTGTCCAGGCCAGCCTCCCGGCGGACGAACACCGTAATTGGTTCCGATGTCCGCGAGCGGATTCAATTGCAGATCGAAGACCTTGAGCGCACCAAACAACTCTGGGATGTAGATCCTGCTGTGGCTGAAGAAGAACCCGCACGGGCTGTGCGTGAGCCCATCGCGATGGTACAAATAACGTCCTTCACCGTCGTACACCAGAATCCGCCGATTACGCCGGTCGGCTATGAATAGTCGATCCGAGCCGTTAAACGCAATGCCGTGCGGACGTGCGAAGGGTCCCGCTCCTTCGGCTCCAGTGATTTCGCTCAAGTACCGGCCGCTCCGGTCATAGTGCCGGACGATGTTGCTGCCATAACCGTCGGCTACCCAGATATCGGCGTTGTCCGGATTCACAGCAACCCAGGTAGGCGAATAATTCGAAACCCCCTCCGGGCGCGCAATAGACTGCAGGATTGCTCCGTTCAATGTAGTTTTGAGAACGGCTCCGCTGTATTGGTCGGTCAACCATAACCGCTCCTCGCCGGCTTCGTCTATTAGGGTGAGCCCGTGGGCTCCCTTTAGCCCATGTCCCCAGGAGCGTTGCAGTGCACCGTCCGGGCTGAAAAACAGCACGGCCGGATCAGCTTGAGTGAACACGACCACTTCTCCGGAATGAGCCACCGCCACACCATGTGTTCGCCCATTGCGGAGAAAGTCGCACGATGTTGGGAGGCGGGCCCAACCATGCTCCCAATCGTAATTGTCCCAGGCGGAATCAGAATTGGTAACGCAAAGCAAGTTGGACCTGTCGTGGGTTGTTCGCTGTCAGAATCCGGCCGAAGGCCGGGCTGCTGAAGTTCGCATTGGGCGAGTTGAAATTCGCCCGATTGATGAAGTCGAAAAACTCGGCACGAAATATCAGCTGGTGCTCCCTCCAAAGGGTGGTCCGCTTGATCAGTGAAATATCCGGCAGGATCAGAACCGGCCCACGCGCGGTGTTGTAGCCGAGATTGCCAAACTGACCCACTGGCGGTAATGTGAACGCGCTCTTGTTGAACCACTGCGAAACACTCTGATTGGACGCGTATTGCGACCCCGAGATATAGTTGACGCGCTGGGTGGCCGGAAGCCCATCTCCGCGCCGGTCTACTCCCGACAAGATGTTGATGGCCTGGCCGGATCGGATTGTAAAGATGCCTTGCACACCCCAACCCTGGAACGCCTTACGCCAGGTGCCTTGCAGGAATCTACCGGCGGGAATCTCATAAGCAAAGTCCGCTGTGAACGTATGCCGGATATCGGTGTTGGCGTCCCCAGTGGAGCCCGCGATGTGGTCGAAATCCTGAACACGCGCTACCGTGCCGCTGCAGCAATCGTCGGCTCCGTAAACAATATTGTGTGCGTACGTGTAGAAGGCGTCGAAGCTGAGCCCTCGGTTGAAGCGCTTACGATAGGAAGTCTGCAGCGCGTGATACTTTCGCCTGCCGCTGTCTTCCGCAATCTGGATCTCACCGATGCTGGGATCGAACCGCTGCTTTGTCGCGGGATTTACCAGGTTTACCGACCGGGTATTGAATGTTTTTAGAGCATGGTTCCCTACGTACCCGATTTGTACAACGCTGCCTGGCGTGATCTGCCGCTGTATGGTCAGGTTCCACATCAGACTATAGGTGTCCCGGAAATTCGGGTCAATTTCGGCCCTGCCAACCACGGCAGGCAGCAGCCCGAGTTGCGGAGCGAGTACAGGATTGCGAACGGCCTGCAGCAGCGAACCGGAAATTGGAAACGCTAAACCTGGAATGTCCTGCGGCGTAGCGTTGAAAGCGAACGGCTCACGCGGATCGATGATTGGTTTGTCCCAGACGAAAATCGGAGCGAGCGGAGAACTGTAGACACCGAAACCGGCCCGCACCACCGTGCGCTGATTGCCGCCGGGATCGAAAGCCAGGCCAATGCGCGGATTAACGTTATTGCGGTCTGGCTTATAAGCGGCCTCGCCCCGCGCTCGAAACCCGCCGAATGGGTTATCGACGATGTTATACAACCGCCCAGCCGCCTCGTTGAACACCGTGTAGTATTCATAGCGGACTCCGAGATTCAGCATCAATTTCGGATTGACGCGATAGTCGTCCTGAATATAGAAACCCGTTTGCGTCTGACGCAGCCCAGCGCCGGGGTTCCCGAATATGATACGTACGTTCGCAACCCGGTTAGCCAGGAAGTCGGCTTTATTTGTGAAATTGTAGGTGGGGTTCTGTACCTGAATTCGGTTGCTCTGGATCCTGCGGATCTCCACGCCCGCCTTGAGTGAGTGCCGGCCCGCTTGCCGGCTGACATTATCGTCCCAAGTGTATGAGTTGTCCGTGAAATGTAGCAATCCTTCGAAATTGCCGGTCGGCAGGATATCGCTGATTACGATCTCGCCGAGACCGCCGAAGTAGGTCGTATTTTGCCGCGGAACATTCCACCGGTTGTAGCCGAACCGGAATTCATTCAATGTAGCCGGAGAGAGATTAAAGATGTTGCTAACCGAGGCAAGCTGGTTGGTGATAGCGAAAATCTGGCGATTCGCCGGAATGAGATTTGGAATACTATTTTGCGAGTTGTTGTGATTGTAACGCAGGCTGGTCACCGATCGTGATCGATTGTAATCGAGCTTGATGGTGCCGAGGTGCTCGTCGTCGCTAAAGACGTCGCTGCGCCGGTGAATACCGGAATCGGCATCGATGACGTTATCCGGCAAGGGTATCAGAGTAAGGTAGGGCTGGGTTGCGGCCGGTGCGCGGGTACGGAATGCCGCACTCGGCACAACGCTGGTGATTTGCTGCCCGACGCGCCGGTAAGCCTGCTCGTAGCTTGAGAAGAAAAACAAATGATCGCGGATAATTCGTCCTCCCAGATTGCCGCCGAACTGATCCTGACGTAAGGCATCTTTTCGAGCAGCGAAGAAGTTCCTGGCGTCCAGCGCGTCATTGCGGAAATACTCGTACAACAGGCCATGAAAATCATTCGTGCCGGATCGCGTGATCACGTTGATGGCGCCGCCAGAAGCACGACCGACCTCAGCCGTAAAGGTCCCGGCCAGGACCCGTAACTCCTCGATACTATCTACGCTTACCGTATTCAACAGGGATCGTCCACTCGGGTCTCCGAAGCTGGGCGTTTCAATGAACGATGCGTCCGTTCCATCCAGACTGATGTTCAAACCCCACTGCGAAAGGCCGTTGAGGTTGAATCCGTTCCGCCCATT
>JBBSHP010000010.1:0-21291 GCA_038232555.1 Bryobacterales bacterium | reverse complement strand
ATTTTGCGATCAAAAGGAAGCGCGATGGGCCGGCGCAAGAAGGACGCCGGGCTCATGCCGCACAACAATGCGAAGACGAGATCCTCACAACTGCCGCTTGCGGCTTAGTTCAACTACCTAAAACGTTAATGGAGATCGGCTCCGCTTGCGCCAAGCGTACCGTGCATACCAAGCAACCTCGCTAGGTGTCGCGTGAACAGGAGGGCGCCATCGCCGCTTAGATGGTACCCATCGCGGTAATTATAGGGTGGCATTTCTCCAGGACGATACGGAACCAGGACCAGCACGCCCGTTTGTGCACCAGTCTGCTCCGCTGCCTGGTATGGCTCCCGCACATCCTGCGATGGCGGGATTACGAGCACGAGCCGAGCGCCGTATTGGGCGCAGACCTGCTTCAACTCCGGCAAGCGCCGGTTCAATATTTCCCTGAGGCGCGCGGCATCCGGCGGTGAAGGTCCCGGCGTTTTTAGTAATGAGCCGAACTGATCGATATCAGGCATGGTTCGTACAAGTAGCCAGTTGCGAATCTCCGTCTTGGACCCGACCCAGCCGCTAAGGTTAGCGAATAAGAACGTGCTGGCCAGAGTGGGCGCGAGCTTTTCACGCCGAACGACCGACGCCAAATCACGTCTATCCATTAAAAATCGTGCAAAGTACTCACGGCGCACACCATCCGCGATCAAGTGATTGATGGATAGGCCCAACAGGATGACGCTCGGCCGGGCACCCGCGTGGAACAGCCGGCGGATGCCGTAATACCAATCTTCATACGTGGTTTGCTCGACAAAGAAACTGCTTGCCTTGTATTCGGACGCGGTCGCCTTCTGAAACTCCGGAGGGTTGATCCCTTCGAGTAGGAGGGAGTTGCCGAGCACCAGGAGCGTCGGTCTTCCATTCATAATCGGCCGCAGACGGAGAGCAGCTTTGTAGTCAGTATCGATACGACGTTGAATGCGGCTCACCCTCACAAAGCCGATCGCGCCAATGAGTTCCAAAGCGGCAGCCACTAACGCTAGCAGCACGGCGACGTAGAGCACCGGACGCCCCCCGGCAGTGATAGGGGACGTCGTTCCCGTAGCCATGTTGGCTTTAGAACTGGAAGTAGATGAATGCATTTGCCTGATTCGCTCCGTACAATGCAACGATCAAAGCCGCTGTTGTCGCGAAGGTGAGCCGCTGGGGAATCCCTGCCGACTGGAACAGGTACTCGTCGCCGGTGCTCTCGAGCCACAAATCGAGCAACATCAAGGGCAGGGAGAAGAGCACAAGGAATTTTGCAGCGACCCAATATTCAGCGCGCCAGTGCCAGGTTCCAAGACCTGCGAGCAGTTCGAACGCGCGGCCGAAGGAACGCGCGCGGAAAAAGATCCACGCAAGACACACCAGATGAAAAATGAGGATGCGGCGCATCCACACAGAGGCCAAGCTGCTTATTTTGGGGCTCGCCTCGTCGGCCGACAACGCTCGCTCCGCCGCGAGACCGCCGCCATGAATGCCTCCCCACGCGACGAACGTCCAATTCGCGCCGTGCCAAAGTCCACCCAGAAGCATCGTAATCATCAGATTGCGATACGTCTGCAAAATGCCGCCCCGGCTGCCGCCGAGGGGGATATAAAGGTAATCCCGCAACCAGGTACTTAGGCTGATATGCCAGCGTCGCCAAAAATCCTGCAAGGAGTCGGCTAAGTACGGCTGCCGGAAATTCACCATGAAATGGAAGCCCATGAGTTGCGCGCTACCCCGGGCGATGCTGCTATACCCACTGAAATCGCCGTAGATCTGCCATGCAAAAGCGTACATTCCTAACAGAGTGACGGCCATGTTCGGTTGCCCTAGCTGTCCTTCGAAGGCCGCACTGGCGATCAGTGCACAGTTGTCCGCGATCACGCACTTGCGGAACAGCCCTTCGAAGATGAGCATGATGCCGTCAAAAATACCATTCCAATCCCGATACCTCGGATGTTGTACCTGCGGCAGGAGGTGCGATGGACGCTGGATGGGCCCCGCGATCAGGTGTGGAAATAGGCTGATGAACAGCCCGTATTGCAGGAAAGATCGGGCCGCCGGCAGCTTACCTTTGTAAACATCCACGATGTAAGCGACTTCCTGGAAGGTGTAGAACGAGATACCGGGCGGCAGAACGATTTGCAGGAAGCCCGCCGGCAGGTTTAACCCGAAGAGATGTCCGGAGCGAACGAACGAGTCGATAAAAAAATTGCAGTACTTGAAGAAGCCCAGGATCGAAAAGTTGACCAATAGAGAAATGATCAGCAGTATGCGCTTCCGTGTCGGATGGCGGGCTTCGGAGATGCGGATTGCAATCACGTAATCGATCACGGTTGACGCGATCATGAGCAGCAAAAACCGCCAATCCCACCACCCATAAAAAAGGTAGCTGCCTGCAAGAAGAAAGCGATTCTGCCCGTGGAAGCCGAGCTTCCAATACAGCAGCACGATCAGAATTAAAAAAAGCAGGTATACGGGTGTATCGAAAAGCATCTGGCGAGGACCGAGAGTGTCTCAATAGTATTTCGTCAGGTCTTCAGGCTCTGGCCTTGAATACCTGCCACTATCGGACCGGTGCAGTAGATGTGGCTCGGTGGATGAGGATCGACGGTGCTGGCCGTCAGGTACTTGCCGCCCTCGACATCAAATACACGATATCCGGCCTTTTCCAGCAACTCGACCACGGCGACGGCATTCGCGAATTTATCGGCTAATTCGGCTCCGTGCAGCTCGATATACAACTCCGGAGAGTATTCCGTCAACGTCCGCCGCATGCCACGCAAAGCAGGTAATTCCATACCTTCGATGTCGATCTTGATGAAGTCCGGGCGAGGTAGGTTGCTCGCGGCGATGTCATCATCCAGAGTCACTACCGTGATGCTGACCGTCTTGGCCGACGCAACTGAAGCGTTGATTTGCTGCGATACTTCCCGCTTGGCCGAAGCCGCGCCGGGCATGAGCGGGTCGTAAACCACCTGGAGCTCTCCAGGTTCCGAGGACACCCCACGATTGAGAAGCGTCACGTTGCTGAGGCCGTTCAAGTTGACGTTCTCGAGGCAGCGGCGATAATTCCGGGGAGTTGGTTCATAGGTTACGACGGCGGACGCCTTCCTGGCAAAAAACATCGTCAGTACACCTTCGAAACCGCCTATGTCATAAACCGTTTTGCCCGCCAGATCAAGATTCGACAGAAATTTCGTCTCGGCTGTGTGTTGCGCACCTAACGGGAGGAAGCCCAAGCCGCCCTTGCGCCGCATGCCCGCCGCCAAGCCGTGTCTCATTGTGTAGGTAATGTTCGCGAATGCGCGCGTGCTCACAAAAGCGATTACACGATGACGCAAGCCGAAGTGCAACGACCTGAAATCCGGCATTAGTTACATCTACTCTTAGTATAACGTTCCAGCTTTGGAGGCCCCAGATTCTTCGCGGTAGATAGCGGGAGCGTGCGCGCGATCTGATCCGACAGATCACAGTGCCCACTGAGCCTTGCGCCGGGCTTTGAGCCGGTAGTTTCAGTGAATTGTTGAAGTGTCAGGTTTACAATCAATCTCTCGGCGCTTGATCGCTCTTTGCTCCCTGGGAAGCCATTTACACCGTTAGCTTGACGCGGGAGTGTACGACAGCATTGTGCGCTGCTATTGGTCTAGCGAATATCATGGCGCCGTGCAGATGGGCATTCTTCCGGAATCCTGTGATTCATAAATCAATGGCTGACCCGTCATGTTGCGACATTGAGCTTGCTTATACTGGAATTTGCCGTCACAAACAGAAAATACATCAACACAGATCGCCGTCCTGGGACTGGGTTATGTGGGCTGCGTAACCGCTGCTTGCCTGGCGAATCTGGGCCATCGGGTGATTGGAGTCGATCGCGACGGTCACAAAGTTCAGAGCGTACTGGAAGGAAAGGCTCCGTTTTACGAGCCAGGCCTCGAAGGTATGATCGGGGAAAATGTAGCGGCTGGACGTCTATTCGCTACAACCATCGCGGAAGAGGGCTTGCGAGACGCCGATATTGCGATGATTTGTGTCGGGACGCCTTCTCAAAAAAATGGCAATCTCGGACTGGAGCAACTCGAGCGCATGGTGGTCGAGATTGCCACCGTCCTCGCTTCCCGGCAAAAACCTTTGATTATCGCGATTCGGAGCACGGTCTTTCCTGGTACCTGCGAGGAAGTCGTCATTCCCGCGCTGGGCAGCGTAATGGACAGGGTATCTGTCGTGTCTAATCCAGAGTTCTTGCGAGAGGGAACCGCGGTGAACGATTTTATTAGCCCATCGCTCATAGTCGTTGGGGGATCCAACCGCGATTCAGTCGAACGAGTGGCTCAGTTATACCAGGGTCTCGATTTGGCGCCTTGTCTGGTCTCATTGCGTACCGCGGAAATGATCAAGTATGCCTGCAATGCATTCCACGCCGTAAAAATCGCCTTCGCCAACGAAATAGGAGCCCTGAGCCACACAGTTGGGATCGACCCGCACGAAGTAATGCGGACCCTCTGTAAGGATGTCCGGTTGAACATCTCTACCACTTACCTGAAGCCGGGTTTCGCGTTTGGCGGATCCTGTTTGCCAAAAGATCTGCGCGCCGTGACGTACCGCGCCGCGCGGCTGGATCTTAAATTGCCTCTCCTGGAGTCGACCTTGCCGAGCAACGATCGACACTTGGATCGCGCTATTCAGGCCGTAATGGACCTGCCAGCGAAGCGAATAGGAGTTGTAGGTCTCGCGTTTAAAGAGAACACTGACGATCTGCGGGAGAGCCCCGTCGTGAATTTGCTCGAACATCTCCTCGGCAAAGGCCGGGATGTTCGTGTTTTCGACCCGCACATTCAACTCGATAGTATTTATGGAAGTAATCGACATTTCATTCTCAATGCGATTCCGCACATTGGCCGCCTCTTAATGCCGGATATGACTTCGCTGGCTACTTGGTCGGACTACTTGGTATTGACGCAAAAACCTGGCCGGGAATTGGCGTCGCGATTATCAGAGACGGAGCTACCGTTGCTGGACCTTTCCGGCTCTCTCGGGTTCTTCAACTCCATTGAGAATGCTGGCAAAAGCGGTGTTTTAAATTAAATAAACGCAGCTTTTCATGCTGCCGGTTGTAGTCGAAGGCTTATTTCCAGGCCATCTTGCGACGGCTGGTCAAAGCGTGATAGACCGCAAAAAAGACAGCAACGTTAATCATGCAAAAGTAGAACGGCAGCATGACGAGCTTCAGCTTGATTTGATGAACGGCGCCGATCACCGCCAGTAAGTAAAACACGCACTGAAGTGCGAGTAGCGCCTGGTACACAGGCCTGTCTAACAAAAAGAGATTAGCAACGAGGGCCGCAATCATGGCGAATGGCACCACGAGTCTGGTTACCTTATGCGAAAGGAAGAAGAACAGTGGTAAAGGACGAAACGGCTGGATTACACCGGTAATCTCACGTAACTGCTGAATGTTCCCAGCCATGATGCGCACACGGCGTCCAAAGCCGGCCATCTCGTGGGCCTCTTCATAAACAATCGCGGACGGTTCGTACACAGCGCGATAGTTTCGCGCCAGCACGGATACCGGGATCACATAATCGTCATTGATGGTCCCTTTGTGCGGGAATGGGTACAAATCGCGCCGGATAGCGTGAAGATGGCCATGTCCTCCGAGCGTAGAAGCCAGCTCCGATTCTTGCACTTTGAGGAAGGTCTCGTACTTCCAGTAGAAATCTTCCGATTTGCCAATGCCGATCTCGTCCGCCTTGATAACGGTGTACTTGCCGCTCACCGCGCCAATGGTGGGGTCGGCAAAGTTGGACATGAGTTGGCGAATCGCATCCGGATAAATCATAGACGCTGCGTCCGAGAAAATAATAATTTCTCCATGCAGCTCCGGTACCGCGCTGTTGAGTGTTCCAATCTTCCCTTGATTCTGCTGGTAGGCGAGCACGCGAACACGTGCACCATCGGCTAAGCGCTGGGCCAGCACGGCCGTGTTGTCCGTGGAACCATCGGATGCCACAACTATTTCCAGTTTCGCGGCAGGATAGTCTAGCGTCAGTGAGTTTTGAATCTTGCGCTCAATGACATCCTCTTCGTTGTAAGCGGGAATGAGCAGCGAAACCGATGGTTCGTAGCCGGCGGTCTTCTTAACGCCGCGATGAATAAACAAACCAAGAGCTAGGAGTACCAACGGATACCCGAAATAGGCGTAGACTGGAACGGCAACTGACAGCCAGAACAGGATCTCCGCGATCACTTATTTAGGTTTAGGTCGCGCGTCGACACAGAAGAGTTTTCCCACAGTTTCGCAACTTACCACCTCAAAACCTGCCTCTTCGAGCAGGGCGTAGATCTGGGGTTTGCGGAAGAAATAGACAGGGCAGCCCCGGATGTATTGAAGCCGGACCTTGCGAACCGGCATTCGCCACGTCCAGAAACAAGGCCAAGCCGATAAGAACTGCGTGCCGGTCATGCCGCGGATGAGGCGCAGACGTTCGGAAGGATCCATGATGTAATCCCAGAAGCCGATCGCAATGGTCAAATCGAATTTCCGGTCGGTCTTCCAGTTCAGGACATCGCTAACAAAGAACTCACAGTTGGCGTCGACTCCTTGTTCCTGAACCAGTTTCTGAGCGAACTTGATCATTTCCGGCGCAACATCGACTCCGGTGATATGGCCCGCTCCCCGTTTAGCAAACTCCGCCACGAACCGGCCGGATCCGCAACCGATGTCGCAGATCGATTTTCCCTGGAGATTGCCGGCTTTTTTCATCACCCAGTCAAAACGCCCATAAATATCGGCGCGGAAGATCCGGTCCAGCATGCGGCTGAACGCATTCTTATTCTGGCCCGTGTAAATGGCATCGAACTCTTCGGCTATGTTGTTCCAGAAGCGCGCCACTTGAGGCATGTTGTCTTTAGGCATTAAAGTCTCCCTTCAGGTCATGAAGCTGTGCGGATTCAGCTAGCCCGGCGTCTCTGAAACTGGAAAAGGCTCCCAGTTGAAACATTAGCTTCAATCGCTTCTCTGTTTTCGCAAGATTGGTATAGTGGCGTACCCTGGATTTCAGGCGTCCCGGTAGCCGGGGTTGTTCCGGATCGAACTCCCAAGGATGAATATAACTGACCGCCGGTATGCCTTCGCTCCAGGCCCTTTCAATACCCCATTTGGTATACCAATACGGAAGAAGCCGTAAATATCCGCCACCCGCTACAGGCAGATTCATTCGACCGCCACACCGGAAAGTGGTGAGCGGGTATTCAGTGATTGAGCCCGATGGCGTTGCCACATAAAAGGGGGTCCGGGGCGCGCCTGAAAATCCATAGACGTCATGCTTGACCGGGAAAATACTAGAATCGTAGCGAAACCCAAGCTCCGCCAATATATCCAGCGCCCAACGGGACTGCGGGGTGACAGAGAAACTCGGCGCACGATATCCATATACCGGCTGGCCGGCAGCTTGCTCGATCGCGTCTTTGGCCCGCTGGGTGTCATCTCGAAACTCATCGGGCGTAAGCGAATAAATCAGCCGGTGCCAATAGGAGTGGCAGGCTAGCTCGTGACCTCTACCGGCGATCTCCCGAATCAATTGCGGATGCCGTTCCGCTACCCAGCCCAGAATGAAGTACGTACCTTGAATGCCTGCTTCGTCGAAGAGATTGAGAACCCGCCGAGTATTCGCTTCCACCCGGCTGGGGTAAGCGTCCCATTGAGAGCGGCTCACCAAGTCGGAAAACGCTTCCACCTGGTAATAATCTTCAACATCAACGGATGCAATATTACAAGCAATCATAGGCACCCGGTGCAACATTATCCCTATTGTCTCACGCCAACTCATACGAACAAAGGTACTTATGTACTGGGTGAGTCACAATTCACGGAAACCAAAATACTTCTTCAATGCCGGGAGAGTACAAAGTGAAGCGGGGAATTCTCATAAAGAGTTGCATCCACCTGGCCGGCCGAGGCGATTTCCGAGGCATCGACGTAGCCATGCAATCTCGTCCGCGGAAAATAATAATGAAGGGTGGGCACCTCGGACTGAGGTACTGATAGCTCTTTGTCTTCTAAACCGTGGTCGCGGATAAACGCAAGCACTTCCCGTTCGCGAGCATTGCCGAAAGCCGGATGACTTTTAAACTGTCTATGTGTATTCCAGGCTGTCAATAAACAAAGTAACACGACAATACAAGCGCCGATGCCGGGCCGGAACCTGCCCAAAAATAAGCCGATTGAAATACCCGCCATCAGCAGGAGAGCGGGCACGAACACCAACAAGTATCGCGGGGCATCCGAATTGACGCGCAGAACTGCCAATAATGCGAAGGTGGCGTAAATAACAAATGGAAAAAGCCGTCGTTCCCTATATCGGACAAACAAAGCAAGTCCAGCTAAGATCAGCAACCACTCGACCGGTGAGTCCCGGAAACGCTGAGACCAGGTCTGCGCAAACGTGATCTGGCCCCAAGGGGATTTTCGAGCAAGGGCGAGATACGCCATGAACGCATAAGCCTTAATAAAGGTCAGCTTTAGAATTGCAGCCGGCCAGAGCAGGAACACCGTGCCTGCAAATACCAACACGGAATTGAGTGCAAAACGCCATGTCACCTGAAGCCGCTGGCGCGCAAGATAACCGCATATCATGACAGTAGCAATCAGTGTAAAGGCTATTTCGAGGGTGCAGAAGGCGAGCGCACACCCAATTACCGACCCATACCAGAGACGCCTGTCTCCGGTTTCAATACCTTTCGCGAGCAGAATCAGCGTGGCTATGTAACACGAAGCATATAGTTGATGGGGGGCCAGTTCTGATGTTCGCAGTGTGGAATAGCTCCACAAATACAACGTCGCGCAAAGAAGTGTGGCCCATTGGCCGGGGTAGCCCGGAACTAACCACAGCACTCCGAAGTAAATCAGGAATACTGTAATTCCGGGAATTAGCAACGAAGCGACCCGCATGCTGTGCTCGTCATTCTTCCAACCCGACAAAACGGATAGCCCATAGAAATACAAAGGGCCATGCCAATGCCGATAGAAGTTTACATCTCCGCCGGCGCGAATTTGTTCCGATAGCGATTGGCGTTGTGCACTATCCTTACCTCGTCCGAGCCCGATACGAATAAAATCAGCGATCGATTGAGATGGCGAATCCATATAGTTGGCCAGCCACCCCTGCGAGATCATGTACATGTAGTCTGCTTCGTCATACATATACGGATCTGAAGGAATATAATCTTTCACAAAGAAGATAAGACCAGCCAGCAGGATCAGCAGGACGCACGCGTGGCGAATCATGCCAGCAAGCGCTCAAAAGAGCGCGTGACTACTTCCCAGGAATACTTTGAATTGACAAGATTCCAGGCATTAGCCGCCAGGCGGTCCCGTTCACCTGCATCCGCGAGCAAGGCAACGCAAGTGTCGGAAAACTCCTGAGGCGAGTCCGCCAGACGAATGTTCTCTTCGTCCCGAACGTCTAGCCCTTCCGCTCCAATCGTTGTCGAAATAACGGGTGCTTTGGCAGCCATGGCTTCATAGATCTTCAGCCGCGTTCCGCCACCGATACGAAGCGGCACGATCGAAACCAGGGAGCCCCAGAGATAGGGCCGGACATCTGAGACTGTGCCCGTCACGGTGATGTTCGGATCGTTTTGCGCGAGCTTTATTAGATGCTCTGGCGGCTTGCGTCCGACGATTGCCAGCGTGCAATCGGGCTTGTCTTTGCGAATGAGCGGAAGCACCTCATGGAGGAACCAATCGACACCATCAATGTTCGGGCTCCAGTCCATTGAACCCACAAAAGTAAGATCGGCAGTTGGCGCGGATTCAGCGGGAGGCGCAAAGTAATCGAGGTCGACCCCGGTCGGAACGGCATTGGGGCGGCTGACGCCGTACAGCGAATGCATCGTGTCGGCATCGATTGTGGAAACCGCGATTATGTTTTTTACGGAACGGCACACTAGACCTTCATAGCCGAGCATTCTGCGAGCTTGCATCCGCAGATATAGTTTCTGGAGTCCTGAGGCGTGTTCGACGCGGCGTTTCCAGATCATCGCCTCAACATTATGCTGGAAGAGCGTGCAGACGCCCAGGTCCGGCATATTGGGAGCTGGAAACAGAAAATCACAGACCACTGCGTCGAAACGATGTTTGCGAGCAAGGTCTTCGACGGTGCGGCGCATGATCCCTGACCGGTAGCGGTTGACCGCAACGGGTAGGGAAGACCAGATACCGTGCATTAGCTGGCCGGCAAAGGCGGGTGATGCCTTGTCCGGCACTCGATGACGGATGGGATAGGCGTAAGAACAATATTCCGAACTGCGCGCCAAACCTTCCGGCTGTTCCGGATCCTCAATGCCGATGTAGTGAATTTCATTGCGAAGGTGCAGCCGCTTCAGCATCTCGAGGCTCCGGATCTGGGCCCCCCGATCAGTCGGATGAAGAAAATCCGACTTCACCCAGAGAATCTTCATTAGACGGAGGACATAACCTCATGAGTAGTAGGAAGCAATGCACCATCCCACCACTGATCCCGGCGCCCATGCAGAAACAGATCGCCCCATAACTGCAGGTTCAGTAGGCGCCAAATCCGGTCGGTTGCATCTTCCAGGCCGGTCTGATGCCGTTGAAGCAATTGGTCGAGGGCAGCCGGATCGATATAGGAAGCCAATAAGCCGTCACGAGATCGAAGAGCCGCAAACAGCCGTTCCGCTCGCGGATCACGGAGCCATTGGCGTAAAGGCGTAGGGAATCCCATTTTCTTGCGGTAAATAATATTTTTTGGTAGGAGATCCTCGACGGCCTTCTTTAAGATATATTTCTGAGTGCCTCTGTGAATCTTCAGGCGATCCGGTATGGACATTGCGAATTCTACAAAGGTGTGGTCGAGGAATGGAACACGACTCTCGAGCGAGCACGCCATGCTCATTTGGTCCTGCTTCATCAACAATTCAACCAGGTAAGTCTTCTGATCGGCATATAACATCCGTCCCAGCTTCGACGCTTGCGGTACGGAATCCTGGTAGTGCAGATAATTGTCATAGATGCCGTCGGAGGGAATATTGAGCAGCGCTGCTTGCTCTGATTTAGAAAAGGCACAATAAAAATTATCGAGGAACAGGGATTGGATTGTATTATCCCGCCCGATGAAGGTGTGGCGCAGTTTGCGCCGGATGGATCCATTTAGCAGCGAGCTGCTGGTGAGTTGCCGGCGAATGGCACTCCGGATCCCTCCGGGCAGAACACCGTAAAGACCCGCTGCGCGGTGGTTCATCAGATTCCACCGGTAACGTTCGTACCCGCCGAACAATTCGTCACTGCCTTCTCCAGTAAGCACAACTTTCACTTGCTGAGCGGCGAGCTTCGAAACGAAATAGAGTGAAATGCTGGAGGGCCACGCGATCGGCTCATCTTCATGCCAAATGAGGCGGGGAAGGGCATTGAAGAAATCCTCCATGCCGATCGAGACCTCATGATGATCCGTGCCGATGGCTTTAGCAACCTGGGACGCATAGCCCAGTTCACTATACTGCGCCTCCGCATAGCCGACTGAAAAGGTCTTTACCGGTCCCGATGCCATCCGTTTGATGAGTGCCGCGATGGCGCTCGAATCCACACCGCCGCTTAAGAACATACCCAGAGGAACATCACTCATGAGGCGCATCCGAACGGTTTCTTCCAATCGCCGCCGAGTTTCAGCGATCCATTCGGAATCGGACATACCTGGAATGGGTGGGCTTGCCGAAACGTCCCAGTACCGCTGAATGTCCAGTCGTGGAACCGGTCCGCTCAGGTTGAGACGTAGAAAATGCCCAGGCATCAACTTACGGATATTCCTGAAAAGGGTACGCTCTTCGCTGATGTAGCCGAACGCAATATACTCCGGCAAAACGGCTTCTTCGAGTTCCGCAGATATGGCGGGAAATTCCAGTAACGCCTTGATTTCCGAAGCGAAGGCCAAAGCTTGTCCGGTCCAGTAATAGTACAGTGGCTTGATGCCCAGCCGGTCGCGGGCACAGAACAGCGTGCGTGTGTGCTGATTCCAGATTGCGAAAGCGAACATGCCACGGAACCGCTCCAGGCAATCGGGCCCGTACTGTTCGTAAGAGTGGAGCAGGGTCTCGGTATCGCACCGCGTCGTGTACAGGTGGCCCGCTTGCTCTAGCTCCGGCCGCACATCAGCATGATTAAAGATTTCGCCGTTGTAGACGATCCACTGGGACCGGTCTTCGTTTGCCATGGGCTGATGGCCACCGGCAACATCAATGATGCTTAGGCGACGATGTCCCAGATGTGCAAAATCATCGTGATAGAAGCCATCGTCATCCGGCCCACGGTGTGCTATCGCGCCCGTCATACGGCGTAGAATGACATCTGCGCCGGAAATGGGTTTTGCACTGACAAATCCGGCAATGCCGCACATACTCTCTAGTGTAAAGTACGCGTGCAGTTTCGCACGAATTGAATCCGCAGGGAAAGATCAGCCTAGTTACGGCCTATTTTGTGATCGCATGTATAGCAGGGCTTTTAACGGCGCTTTGGACGCGTAAATAAGATGGTAGCCACGCAACTGAGCCTCGTAGTACTGGTCGGCCTCCCCAGTGCCCTGTGCGAGCCTCGGCAGTGCGTACAGGAGCACATAATCGACGCGCCCTAGCGCCTGCTTTTCGTAACGAGCAATATCGAAGACTGCTGGGATGTGATTTAACTCAGCCAGGTTGCCGAGCGCGTCATAGGGCGAGTGATCGCGACGGAAACACGTCAGAAAATGATCGGTGCTGGCTTCGTAGTTTCGTAAGTCAATGAACGGGCGCGGAACAAACAAATCAACAGCGTGAAATAAAGGGTCTATAGAGCCGCCCGTACGCTGCGTGTTCAAGCTCAAGACGGTTGCTCCGGGGCGTATCTGCCCCCCGAGGCTCCTGAATTCTTTCAGCACGCTGTCCCACCTGCGATAGTCCGGTAAACGAGCAAGTAAGGATCCCGCTAACATTATTGGGATTACTGACCACAACACCCTAATCATCCACGCTGGCCATTGTTGTACAGCAAACCACATTATCAGAAATAGCCAACCGAACAAAGCGACTCTCATCGGAATATAGCTTCCGTCACCTACTGCGTCAGGCCCGAGAAGGGCCAGGGAGGCGCAAATAGCGCTTAATACAACAAATACGTCTGTGGGGCCGAGATGGCGCGCCCACCGGAATCTGAATATCAGCACTGCAATACCTATGAGCCCAAAAAGCGCGGCCGTAATCTTTGTCACGGCTAGATCAGATGCGGATAAGGTATGTAGAAAGGAGAGGCTATAGACGGTCCACGCGCGTTCCTGAAATGACTCGGGCACACTGAGTGTTTCCAATTGCGACCTGTGCGTCGTGAGAGCGTACACCAGAGTGGAGACACCAGGCGGGATGAGAGTCGACAGCACAACCGAACGTAAAGGAATTAGGTGTCGCCAGCGGGTGAGAATTGTCGTATCAAAAGCAGCGGCGACGGACAGCCGGTTTGCGACCTCACATACTGCCACCGCGATCGCAAACACCCCCCAAGCGACCATATGGGTGATGTAGACGATCGCACCCAATAGGGCCAAAGTAACGATAGAAGGGAAGCTCCAAGCATCTCTGCGCCTCAGATAATAGCCCAGCGCAAACAACATAAGTGGTATGCTGATGCAAAAGTTCCAGAATCCCATGTGAAGAAAAAAGTTCGGGATCAGGAGAACTCCAAAGAGGGAAAACACGTTCGCATGAGAACTCACGTGGTCTAGCAGATACCAGAGGCAAAGCGGCAGCATTGCAGCGTACGCGGTCATCAACAGCTTCTCTGCAAGGTATGGAGGCACCTTGAGTTTCAGTAGTCCGACTAGTAGAGCCTGAGGCGCCACATTCCCCGCAAGAGGGAGATGAAGAGAATAATAGGATTGATAGACAGCTTCCTTGCCGTAGTTTGCTACCACAGCGGCGTTATATAAATGCGATGGGCCGTCTTGGCTTGGGAAGAACTGAAACATCCAGAACGGAACGCACTCAAGTGCAATCAAGAGGCCGAAGACAGCCAGCCAGCCATAACGATTCAAGAAGACTGGGATATGCATCTTCCAAGTACTAATCTCCATACCGAGTTGGCTCTATATATAAGCCCCGTGGGATTTGACGCAGCTTTCGACACCCATAATACCAAGCCGTTTACCGTGAGTGTGCTAACACTGTGGCGAACTCAGTAAGTCAGTCCGCCAATAACGGTTTGACAGTGAGATAGTTCGCAACAGAGATGCCGGCAATAAGCGGAAAGTAAGAGCTATAAGCAATATGGAAGAAGCACGTGCTAAATGCATACGCGATCGAGCACAGACACATGCAGAAAGCAATAGCGTAGTACTCTTGGAATTCAGGTTGGCCTGCGGTTCTTCTGAAGAGAACATAGTTTACGCGAACGCAAAGGGTGATTGCGAGAGTATAGAACACAAATGCCGGCAGCCCCGTTTCGCTCGATACCTGCGTGTATGTGTTGTGCGTCCCCAACCATTCAGGACGTTCACCCCTCTTCTCTTTATCGCCAGCGACCCTGACAGCAAACTGTCCCGCACCAACCCCAAATAACGGGTACTGAAATGAGTAAGCAATACTGTCCCAAAAAAGCTTCTGACGCTCCAGCTGTGAATCGCGACTCGATAGGTCAGACATGTTCGACGCTACAACTTCGCTAGCTCCCATAAAGATGTATGTAAGGCGGTGCATCGTCTCCTTTGGAACCACAAACAGTGATAAGCAGATGACCGGTACTGCGGCGGCTACGAAGATCAGTTTGCGCTTGCTGAACAGAAACGTCGTTAACACCACTATCAGAAATCCGAGAAACTCGCCGCGAGAGCCAGTCTTTAGCATGTACTGAATGGAGAGACCGGTCCCAGCGAAGCTTATTATCTTCCAAAGAATGTGCCTGTTAGTAAAAAAGACATAGAGAAAGAACGTGATGTTCAGGAGCAACTGTAATCCAAGCTCATTGGCATTTTCAAAAAAAATACTTCCTGGAATACTAAATCGCCCGTTCTCACTACTTCCGAATGCGAAACAGACAAATAATACACTATATGCGCCAGTGAGCAGGACCGTCATCATGGACCGTAGCTGACGCACTGAAACGATGCATCCGCACAAATAAAAGTAAAGCATGTACGATTTCGGGTAATAGTTCACCAGTAACGACAACGTTCCACTTCTCCAGATGCTAAATGGAAGAGATAAGGCGACACACACTGCGAATGCAACCCAGAACTTCCCTATTGGATGTCGTAATCCTCGCGATATGGTCCCGGTAAGAACAAAGACAAGCGGTACGATGAATACGGTGACTGTAGATAAGTAAGCCTTATTATGGAAAAGACGGAGTGTGATATCATTAATGTAACCGGAGAGTAGATAAATACACAGCGCTTTGAAACACAAACTCTGAAAAACAGTCGCTTGGAGTGGTGGCGCTGGTATGCGGTTTCGGGACACCCCAGATTGAGCAATAGGTGCCTTGACCGACGGATAGACTTTGACCGGGAGGTCAGTGGGAGGCCTGGGACTCTGCGGGGGGGGGGCTAAGCGCCCAAATCTGCTCATGTGTGCAGCCTAACTGTTATGGTTAGTGGACGTTTCAAGTCTTAGGTTGTTTTCATTATACACTCTAGGCGTAACACTTAGAGAGAATCGCCGCCGCCCTGAACAGTAATTGTGGGGCATTCAAGCCGGTTGTCTCCAAAAAGCGTAAAATAACCTGTGTGACGGCATGTCTTCCCCAAACGCTTTGGGCGGCTGGTTGCCCAGACCTATGGAAGGCGTGATCTGTTGAAACTAACTCCAACACGGCAAGTGAAGATGGAGGCATGCGTGTGGGCGCTACTGGCGTTTGTATCAGCCAACTCAGTGCGCGCGTTTAGGCCTATGCCGCTTTCCAACGATAGTTATCAATATCTGAATGTCGCAGACAATTTTAACCATGCGCAAGGCATCGCCACCTCCCTCGTGCACTTCGATACGGAACGATCTCATGGACGCATCCCGGCTCCGCTCACCACTTTCCCGCCGGCATATCCGCTTGTAATTGCCGCTACGGCTAACTTATCGGGCAATCTGGAAGATGGGGCCAGGCGGGTGTCGGGCATCTGCTATGCCGGGACTGCTGCTCTACTTTTAGTGGCGTTGGTCCTAACAGGCATGACTATATATGCGCGGCTGGTAATCTTATGGTTATTTTGTGCCAATGCAGTTAGTCTGGAATTCTCAACCGCCGTACTGAGTGAACCCTTGTACATGCTGCTATCCACCGGCGCCGTTGTGGCGCTGCTCTGGGCCGAAAGATCAACGCTTACCCGTGGCCCGATCACCTGGATCGTTCTTGCCTATGTATTAGCCGGGTTGGCTTATTGGGTCCGGTACGCGGGCTTATTCTTAATCGCTGCGGTGGTGAGCTACGCATTTCTGCAGTTCGTCCTGCGGAGGGATCGAACTCGGACTGTCTATCTGGTGGCTGCCGTGATTCCAGTAATGTGTGCGGCGGGACTGATGTTGCGGAATATAGTTTACGCAGGCACGTGGAAAGGCGGGAATGACATGCCGGTTCATAATGCACTGAAGGGCGTGACTGCTGATTATGCTCGCGCGCAATTACATGTACTTCTAGGCCAACACCAGGTCATGTTTGGAATCTGGGAAGCCATGCTGCTGGCGGGTGTTTTAGCGATTGCCGCACTTCTGATTTCCTCATTCTGGAAGGGCGACTGGTCGATGCCGGGGGGAAGGGCGACGCCGGGGGGAAGGGCGACGCGCCTGGTTCTGCTTTGTGTTTCAGTCTATTCAGTCGGAATGCTCTACGCTGGATGGCATACCGTAATCTCTTTCGGGACGCGGATGTTCCTGCCGATTCTGCCACTTTATCTCATTCTCTTCGGTATAGGTTCGAATTGGTTGATGTCCCGCTGGAAGCAGGGTGCAGCGAACGCTTTCCTCAAGGCCGGTTTTGTATTGCTCACCGTTGGATACGCGGGAATCAATGCGCGTGACTTTTTTGAACCCCTCTCGCCTGCAGAATATGAAGTCCTGGCAAAGGAGTATGCAAAGCCGGGAGCCGACGGTCAAACGTTGCTGAAGTGGGTTGATTCCAATATCGCCGCAGGCGATCCGATCATCTCCGCTGATGGCCAGGCAACCGGGTATCTACTGCACCGTCCCACCATGAGCCTGGTTGGGAGTCAATACAGCCACGAGCGTTGGGAATGTGACGAAGTAAAGAAACAAATGAAGCGTTTCGGAGCCCATTACGTCATACTCTACAAGCCACCGCCGCCTAATACAGACGAGCAGTCACTCTTAACACACTCTCACTTTGTGGCTACTGCCGTTTCCCGGCAACCGCCCTGCGGATTCATAATTGCTGCGGAAAATTCCAATGTACGCATTTTGAAAATGGATCCCAGATCAAGTATTGGTAAACAATAGTGGAACTCCCGTGCCGTCCGATACCCGCTTATCTCACCTCGCCAACCGGGCTCTATGTCGTCCCTGACTTTGACAGCGCAAACGATGTCAACCTCAGCCTGATCCTGCCCACTTTCAATGAATCCCAGAACATTCAATCGGCGATTCAACAGGTTGCAAACACTCTTCGAGATGTAAACGGGCTGAGGTTTGAAATCATCGTAGTAGACGATAACAGTCCGGATCTTACATACCAGTTAGCATTGGATCAGTCCTTGAATGTTCCGGAAGTCCGGGTGATTCGTAGAACCACGGAAAGCGGCTTGGCTACTGCCGTGATTCGGGGCTGGCAGGCAGCAAGGGGGGACATACTCGGGGTCATGGACGCCGATCTCCAGCATCCACCGGCGGTTTTGGCCGAACTCATCAGGGCCGTTCTAGGTGGGGCCGATTTGGCCGTAGCGAGCCGCCACGTGGAGAAGGGGGGGGTGAGCGATTGGAGTCTGATCCGCCGCATCATCTCCCGGACGGCGCAGTTGATCGGGTTGATTCTCCTTCCGGAGGTTGTGGGCCGCGTCAGTGATCCTATGAGCGGATATTTTATGCTACACCGCCGTGTGATCGCCGGGAAGCATTTGAATCCCACGGGTTATAAGATTCTGATCGAAGTCATGGCATTGGGGAACGTAGGCACGCTCTCCGAAATCGGGTATGTTTTCCGTGAACGGCAGGAAGGCCAAAGCAAAGTCTCGGCCTCAGTTTATCTCCAATACGTTCAGCATCTTCTTCGGCTACGCATCATTTTGTTGCGCAATTCTCGATTCGTGCGCTTTTGCCTGGTTGGGTTGAGCGGCGTGGCGGTAGATATGTTTCTCCTCTTCCTGCTCAGTGATCCTACAATGCTCGCTTGGGGCTTGACGCGCAGCAAGATCTTCGCCGCCGAAGTGGCCATCATCAACAACTTTTTTTGGAATGACGCGTGGACTTTCCGGGACTTAGTGGGATCTGATAGCTTGCTTCGTAACAAGGTTCACCGGTTTTTGAAGTTCAACGCTATCTGCCTCATAGGCCTTCTTGTGAACGTCACTCTGCTGAATGTGCTATTTAATTTATTGGGGATGAATCGCTATGTAGCCAACGCAATTGCAATTGTGGCTGCAACATTTTGGAACTTCGGCGTAAATAAGCGTTTGGGCTGGCGCTCGACAAATTGAGATGCTAAGCGGGGCAGCAGCAAGCTAACCTGAAGCAAGCTTTGGAACACCCACAACTTGTATTTCTGATAAATTCTGATATGCCCTTGCAAGTTAGTCACATATCCGGCCAATCTGTGCTTATTTTCGTTTTTGGCGCTCGGGAGCCAATTTTTGAAACATGGATCGAGCCCTGAGCAGACGCCGTGTCAGCAGATTGAAAGGTTTGTCCTGGCCGGGGTTCCGCTGCCGGAATAAGTCCAGCACGCGCATGGCGGCGCTCAGCCGATCGACAACCAACGCGACATCCGCGGATTGCGGATCGGCTGCCTGAAAGGGCCGGTGGAATCGGAATCAGGTGACGTGGTTTTTCTCGCGCCAGCAGAAACTCCCGCTGCAAATCCTGCTGCGTGATCTCGACATAGCGTAACGTCATGTTGGCGGTGCGATGGCCGAGCAACTTCATGAGCGCGGGCAAACTCACGCCGGCGCGGAGCATTGAAGTCGCATAGGTGTGCCTTAACTGATGCGGCACAATCTTGGCCGCGATTCCAGCCGCCGCGGCCGCTTCGCGCAGCGCCGCCCGCAAATCTCCGCACAGCACGGCTCGACTCCTGGGCCGCGGCAACAAGAAATTCTCGGCGGAGGGAGGCAGAGTGCGCAAGAAAGCCAGACCGGCCAGCACCTGGCGCGCCTCTTGGTCCACCGGAACCCAGCGCTCGGTGTGCAGTTTTCCCAAGGGCACCTGAACCGCCCAGTGCTCCTCGCCCAAATGCCGCAGGCAATCCGGCGCCAGATCTACGCACTCGCCGATACGCATTCCGGGCAGGCGCATCAATAGCAGCGCGTTGGACAGCAGATCGTTCCGCCGCCGGAGCTCGGCCAACAGGGCGGCATCGTCGGGCGGATGCAACGGGCGGGGCAGGCACTGATCGGCCCGCGGAATGTCTTCGCGCCCGCTCCAGACAATGTTGGAAATCGGAAGCCGTGGCGCCTGCCACGAAGAAACGGTTGGGATCGTATCCGTCCGGCAGTTCCACGCATCCGGCGTACACTCCCGCCTGGCACAACTGGGCAGCCAGACGGCGGGCCGCGTTGCGTCCGGCAGGATCCGCATCCAGGCATACATACACGCTACGCGGCGGGGCTTGGCAAAACTGTGCCAGTTGCACCTGGTTCGGCAGAGCGCCCAGCAATGCCACGGCATTGTCGAAACCGGCCTGCCACAAGGAGGCCAAGTCGAACAGTCCTTCGACCACGATCACGGTGCAGCCAACGCGGGCCTGGTTCCAACCATACAGACCGCCCTTGGGCCGCGGCAGAAAATAATGCCGCCGGCCCGCTCGATCCAGGCCATGCCCATACAGATTGGCGTTGCCATCCAGGGGAAACGTCAGGCAGCGATACAAGCGGTCGCACCCGCGTGCATTCAGCAAGCCGCTCTGTTCAATCTCAGTGCGAGCGTAGCCCACGTTTTCCAGGCGTGCGCGCAAGCAAGCTCCCGGAGCATACCCAATCCGCGTGCGGGCGATTGTTTCAACCGAATGAATGCCACGCTGCCGGAGATACTTAAGCGCTTCCGGCGAGCGCGGCAACTGCCGTTGATAAAATCGCACCGCTTCTTCCAGCGGAGTCAGCGTGCTCTCGACCTGGCGCAATCGGGTCAGCGCTTCCCGGAATGTCAGACCCTCCAGCAACTCCATCAAACGAATCAGATCGCCGCCGCGCCCGCAGCCATGGCAATAGAACACGTTCTTACGGCGATTGACATAGAAGGAGGGCTGCGTTTCCCGATGCAGGGGACAAAGTCCCGCCACTTCCTGGCCGCCCCCCGCGCCACAACATTCTCCAACCGTGTTGTTGTAAGTAATCCAGCAGCGAATAGCGCCGCGCTTCCATCCGCGCATCGTCGTTTCTCATCCCGGCCTTGGCTCCGGGACCAGAATACGCAGGGCCACTTTCCAATCCCAGGCAAGAATGGTGGGCGCGCGAAAAATCGGCGCGGGCCGTGTCAAGTGCAGCCAGCACAGCAATGACTCCAGCCGCCGCTGGAACCAGCGCCGCAACGTGGAGGCATCCGGAATCCGGTCAGGGTGTTGCAGTGTGGGCGCAGTCCGCTCTAACGGAGTGCCGTCGCAGAACTGTGCACAGCTTTTCTGGCGCACGAGCGCACTGTAGTGTGTGTACGGCAGCGACCAGGCGGGCAAAACCGTACAGGTGGTTTCGCAATGCTTGCAGAGTCCGCGCCGGACGCGAATCCAGTCGCGCCGCTCCGCATGGGCCTGTTTGCGCCGCCGCCCATGCCCAATGATGGCCCGCTCGCCGCAAGCCGGACAGCGCCGCGGAAGCCATTCCCAGTCGGGCTCCTCCTGTCCCGGCTTGCCAAGCGGATCGGTTCGTGGGATAACTACAATCATCCGGGCGCGAAGGCCCGATCGAGACGCCCCGCCAAGGATTGCTCGGCCCAAGCCTTCGCACCTTCATATCAGATCCGCCTGAAAAAGAACAACATCTCCTCCGGAAATCACGCGCCCGCACATTGGCCGGTTAACGGTCATACGAAAATCTTGCTGTCGAAGACTTCTCTTGAATCAGCGAGTTAACCTGTTCTTCGGTCCCATGTTTACAAATAATTCCT
>JBBSHP010000009.1:0-22161 GCA_038232555.1 Bryobacterales bacterium | reverse complement strand
TCGCGCATCCCCAGGTCCACGCCACCATGGCCTCGGCGCGCCTCTTTATGCAGGAGGCTGACAAAGTCGAAAGGCTGAGCCGTTATGAGCAGCGCTTGTCCCGGACTTTCGCCACCACCCTGAAGCAGTTCCGCGAGATCCAGGCCGAGCGCAAACAGCGCGAAGCAAGCGAGTTGCACGCCGCCAGCCTGATCCGCAGGTTGCTGCTGATGCAGAAGAAGCCCTTCCAACCGGCCGATTATGGGTTCGTTTTGACAACCGCCCAAGTGGATATGTACGTCCTACACCACGCGACCCTCGACCGGGCCTTCCGCGCCTTCGAGGTTGGCTTTGATGCGCAAAAGTACCGCGCCAAGACAGCTCCGGAGGGCTCACACGACACCTACACCCAATAAGAGCCAGGTCGTTGACCCTGCTGGTCGCAACTCCCTCGTCACCGGTGTGCCTATTCTATTAAATCTGGTTCATCAGTACCGGTCCGGTTCACCTCTCACATCTAAAACAATGGGTACGATTTATGTTGCATTTCGTGAGATTCGCCGATAAGCTGAGAGTCGATCGGATAGTCAACCACTACTTGATGAAGCTGCAATCGGTTCAAAGATTCGGACTCGCTGTAGCCGGTGTTCTCTGAGGTTCATGTATGTCAGCCCTGTTGCTGCAGGAATTCCCGTCACCGCATAGGCGAGTGGACCAAGGCGCCCCGCGCCCCGAGTACCCCCAGCCCCAGTTTGAGCGCGAGGATTGGCTCAACCTGAACGGCCCTTGGGAATTTGAATTCGACGACGGCAATGTGGGTCTGCGCGAGCACTGGGAGACCGGCCGCCGGCCATTCACCCGCAACATTGTAGTCCCATTCTGTTTCGAGAGTCCCGCGAGCGGAATCGGCGACCCCGGCCCACACCCCCAAGTCTGGTACCGCCGCCAGTTTTATCTCCCGGACCATTGGGACCAACGGGTCTTGCTGAATTTCGGCGCAGTCGACTACCGGGCCACTGTGTGGGTCAACGGCTTGTTCTGTGGTGAACATGAAGGTGGGCATACCCCGTTCTGGCTCGACGTCACTTCTTGCCTCAACCCGGGGCAGAATACGCTTACAGTCCGGGTCGAAGATCCGCCCTGCGACCGCTACATCCCTCGCGGCAAACAACATTGGCAGGACAAGCCGGAGAGCATCTTCTACACCCGCACTACTGGGATCTGGCAAACGGTGTGGCTGGAACCGGTCGGCGAGAGCTACCTCGACCGGGTTCGCATTGATGCCAATATCGATGGGGTGGTCACCTTTGAAGCGAAGCTCGTGAACGCTTGCCCGGAGATGCAATTCGTCGCCACCATCCGCCGCAAAGGCCGGTTTCTCGCCACCAGTATGGGGGAGGTGGACGGCTCCCAAGCCGCTGGTGCGTGCTTGATCCGCGATCCCCTCTGGTGGTCCCCGGATTCACCCAACCTGTACGACGTCACGTTCGAGCTCATCAAAGACGACGTGCCCGTGGATCGGGTGCACTCTTACTTTGGGTTCCGCTCCATCGCAGTCCAGGATGGGCGGGTTTTGCTCAATGGCGCCCCCATCTTTCTCAAGATGGTTTTGGATCAGGGCTACTGGCCTGAAAGCAATTTGACTCCTCCGTCGGAAGAGGCCATCTGTCATGACATCCAAATGGCCAAAGACATGGGCTTCAACGGCGTCCGCAAGCACCAAAAAGTCGAGGACCCGCTATTCCTCTATTGGGCCGACCGCATGGGCCTATTGGTCTCGGCGGAGATGGCGAACTCCTACATGTTCGATGGTGATTCGGTCACCCGCCTCACCCGCGAATGGATGGACGTGGTTGCGCGTGATTATAACCACCCTTCCATCATCGTTTGGGTGCCCGTGAACGAAAGCTGGGGGATCCCGAATGTGCGCGACCGCCGGCAGCAGGCGCATCTGAAAGCAATGTACATGTTGACCCGCTCGCTCGACGGATCGCGCCTGATCATCGACAACGATGGCTGGGAGCACACCGACTCCACCGACCTGTTTGCCATTCACGATTATTCGCACGACGGCGATGCCTTCTACGAACGGTTCAAGTCCATTGAAGAGGGGCGGATTCCGGTTCCTTACCAAGGGAAGCTGTTCACGGCGCCCGGGAATGCGTACAACGGTTCCCCCATATTCTTATCGGAATTCGGGGGAGTCTCTTACGCCCCGCCCAGCAATCCTGCGGAAGAGAATGCCTGGGGCTACGAGGGCGTGGAAGATACCAGGGCGGGTACCCTGGATCGCATTCGAAGTCTCTATCAAGGTATCGCCAAGCTTCCCAAAATCGTGGGCGTCTGCTATACCCAACTTGCCGATGTGGAACAGGAGATCAACGGGCTGATGACTGACGACCGCAAGCCTAAATTCGAGCTGAGCGAGATACGCGCATTGAACGAGCTGCTGCGATAGCAGTCTACGCGTCTACTTCAGTAGCTTAAGTATTGCCTGAAGTTCTTTGCGGATGTCGTCGAGAATAGGAGCGTTGAGGAACAACGGTGCCTGCGAGGGCTCGGGCTTAGGCTCCGCTGTTTTACCCGGGGCGGGCCGGTGCTTGTCGGACAGAAATTTCCGGGCACCCTCGATCGTGAACCGTTTGTCGTAGAGCAGTCGCTTGATTTCGAGGACCATCTCGACGTCTTTCCGCCGGTACAGGCGGTGCCCGGTCCCGGACTTCTTGGGACCCAGGCCATTGAATTCCGATTCCCAGAATCGCAGCACATAAGGCTTGATTCCCGCTAATCGGCTCACCTCGCCGATACGGAAATAGAGCTTATCGGGAATCTCTTCTGGCCCAGGCGCCCCGTTCGTGACTGACTCTTCGTCCACTCTGGGCGTCATTATAACTCGTTTGACGACGGTGCTTTGTACCCGCAGCCTTAAAGCTCCACGAGAATGGGCTGAGAGGGTAAGATAGCAGTGCAGCTCTCGGTATGGCCAACATTCCACGAACTCCTGGCACGCTGGTCGGCATCCACCCCGTTCGCGAAGCGCTCCTCGCCAAGCGGCCCGTGGATCGCGTTCTCATTGCCCGAGGCTCTGGAGGTCCTCGGCTGCAGGAGATTGTGGAACTATGCCGCAAGCTGGAGATTCCGGTTCGCTTCGAACCGCGCGATGCCTTGGATCGGGCCTCCAACCAGGCCAACCACCAGGGCATTGTGGCCTTCGGGGCGGTCCACCAGTACGCCAGTCTGGAGCAGTTGAATCCGGAGGCGCAACTGGTAATTATTCTGGATGGCGTGGAGGACCCGCATAACCTGGGTGCGATCGTCAGAACAGCCCACGCCGCCGGCGCCGATGCGGTCCTGTTTCCGGAGCGGCGCGCGGCCGGCCTTACCGATACCGTGGCGAAGGCAGCCTCGGGCGCGCTGGAACATATCCCGGTGATCCGGATCGGGAATGTGACTCAGACGCTGGAGGTTCTAAAGGCACGAAGATTTTGGATCTACGGTTTGGACCAACGGGCGGAACAAGCCTACACGGATGTGGATTACGCCAGGCCAACCGCGTTTGTTCTGGGCGGGGAGGGCCGTGGTGTGCACCAGAATGTAAGGGCCCATTGCGATTTCCTGGTGCGTATCCCGATGGCAGGCGCCATCTCGTCGCTCAATGTTTCGGTGGCGGCCGGAATCGTCCTGTTCGACTGGAAGTCAAAGTTGGGTGGTCAGGACCGTGGGCTGATGCTCAACCAGGAAATTGACTGAGCGCGCAATAAAGCAGAGTTGGTGGGCCCGCGCATGCAGCGCTTGCGCTTCGGCGATGCGCGCCGGGTCGGTGATCGTCACGCGAGGGCGCAGTACGACACGACGGAACTGGCCGCCTCCGTCGCTATGCAGGGCCATTGCACCCGTGGCGTCGTCCTCGTAATCCGTCACCACGATGCCCGCCTCCGCGCAGAGGTGCAGGACCCACAGGAGGTGGCAGGCCGACAAGGAGGCGATCAGCAGTTCCTCGGGATTGTAGCGGCTGGCGTCCCCGCGGAAAGCCGGATCGGATGAGCCCGCAATCGAGGCGCTCTTTGCCGCTCCGGTAATCTCATGATCCCGGCGGTAGCTCCGGTAATCGGCGGTGCCCTGGCCGTTGTTGCCTGTCCACTTTGTCGAGATCTGGAACGAATGGTCCTGTGCCACGAGTGGCCTCCCCCTGGAGCCTATCACGCCAGGTTACATAAACCCTGAAACGTTGGGGCATCCTGGGCTGTCCCATCCTTGGAGCAACTCGAAACTATGACCTGCAGCGAATTGATGACTTGGGACCCGGCCTTCTGCGTACCCGAGGACACCGCCGTTACGGCGGCCATGATCATGAAGAACCACGACATCGGCTCAGTGCCGGTCGTGAACGATCGGAATGAAAAAGGATTGATCGGCATACTCACTGACCGGGACCTCACAATCCGCGTAGTAGCCGAGCAGCGCGACTACTACAAGACCAGCGTCTCGGACATTATGAGCAAGAATGTCACGGCTTGCCGTGTCTCGGATGATAGCGAGGAAGTTGCGGCAGCCATGGCCAAACGTCAGGTCCGCCGCGTACCCGTCGTAGACGATAACAATCGCCTGGTGGGCATCATCTCCCAGGCCGACTTGGCCGGGAAAATGAAATCGCGTGCGGTCGGGCAGATGGTCGAACAGATTTCGGAGCCCGCTTCGGAACATAACAAGTCCGGCCTGAGCAGCGTGATGATGATTGCGGGTGGCCTGGGGATCGGTGCTGGAATCGCATATCTGGTGGACCCGGAGTGGGCCGGCCAGACCACTCGCAAGGTCATGGACAAAATACGGACTACCGCCGGTCGCGTGGGTGAAGAGGTGCAGTCTGCAGCTGAGGAAGGGATCTCTTAGACCTTCTCAGGAACGACAAACGGCGCCCGGTAGTTGCGCGTCAGCATGGCATTTGCCTGCTCGTCTCCGACAAATTTTTCGGTGGCGGGATCGAATGAAAGCTGACGCCCCAACCGGTAGGAGATGTTGCCGAGGTGCGCCAGACCAGAGGCGAGGTACGCCGTTTCTACCGGCCCGTTTTGGTCGGAAGTCTTCCGGCTCCGGACCGCCTTGATGAAGTTGCCGAAGTGGCTGCCGCCGGCTTTACGAGTCGGCCCCGGCTCTTTCTTCTGGCCCATATAGATCGCGTACTGATCGTAGCCTTTGACGACCATGAAGCCTTCCGAGCCATAGAAGAGATTTCCGACCTCGGCTCCGTTCTCAGCATTCGTGCTCCAGGGACGAACCTCAAACTCGATCATCTTGTTCTCGGCTGGATAGAGATACGTGGACGAGAGCGTCTCGGGCGTCTCTTTATCGTCGTCCCAAAGGAACTTGCCGCCCATCGCAGTCACCTTGCTGGGTAGGGTGGTTACGCCGAGGCCCCACATGCACAGATCTGTTTCGTGAATACCCTGATTGCCGACGTCGCCGTTGCCGTAGTTCCAATGCCAGTGCCAGTTGTAGTGGACCAGCTGCTTCGTGAAGGCGCGCTGCTGAGCGGGACCTTGCCACATATTCCAGTCCAGGTAGGAGGGCGTTGGCTCTTCAGCCGGTTTGTGCCCCACCGACGGCCTCCACCGGTAGACCAGCCCGCGCGACATGTATACCTTGCCGATGGTGCCTTTGCGGAGGTGATCGACGGCTTCCTGAATGGCTTCCGAGCTACGCAGTTGCACCCCATGCTGCACGATGCGGTTGTACTTGTGGGCGGCTTCGACCATCTTGCGGCCCTCATAAATGTTGTGCGAGCCTGGCTTCTCAACATACACGTCCTTGCCTGCTTGGCAGGCCCAGATGGTGGCTAGCGAATGCCAGTGATTCGGAACGGCAAGACTGACTGCGTCGATGTTTTTGTTATCGAGGACCTTGCGCAGGTCGGTCTCGGTGGCGACCTTGCGGCCGTACTCTTTCTCGAAGCTCGCCGCCCGCGCTGCCAGGACGTTCTGGTCCACGTCGCATAACATCGCGACTTCCGCGTCGTCGACACCCTGGAAGCCCTTGATGTGGTCCTTACCACGCCCGTTGACGCCGACTACGCACACGCGGATTTTGTCATTCGCAGCCGCTTTGCCCTGTACTTGCGTTAAGGCGGCGCCGCCTGCAGCCATCAGGAATGTACGTCTGGTATTCATGGATTGCCTCTAGGACGATTTTAGCAGCAACCAGACGATCAGGTCTTTGAGGCCTCGAAGAACTCAACCGGCTGCAGCGAACGAACGCGCCAATGTTTGCCTTGTTTCTCCAGCTGGCACTGGATCACGCTGCGGCGCTGGACCAGTGGACCCGCTCGCAGGCGGCTCCTTAGTTCCAGATACCAGTCCACCTCGACCTCGCGCTTCCGCTCATCGCCCTCATCTTTCATGAGCTCAACAGAACTCGCCACCTCCGCATTCGCAAGTAGGGCCGTAATTTGCGTTTCAAGCTGGCCATGGTTCGCCATGTTGCGGTCGAAGAGCTTCATGAATTGCGCGGCATTGTCGTCGCTTAAGGCTGCCGCCATCTGCGCAAACAGATCCACTACTTCGGCGTGTGTGTCCGCCTGGGCGCCGATCGTGCCAAGCGCACCCAGGATCGCCGCGTGGAAGGTTCTACGTGCGATAGCTCGCATTGATCTCAATGTACTTCTCGGTCAAATCGCAGGTCCAGAACCGGACTTCACCCGAGGCTTTCTCGTTTGGATCTGCACTCATTAGCTCGAAGCGAATCACGCACTCGGTGGCGTCCAGCTTCTGTTTCAGATCGTCCTCCGAGAAGGGTGCAGCCACACCCCGCCGGCAGACCAGGACGCCCTGCATCGTAATGTTGACATGGCCAGGATCGAACTCCACGCCGGAATTGCCAGCCGCTGAGAGTACCCGGCCCCAGTTGGGATCCGATCCCGCCACCGCTGTTTTCACCAGTGGGGAATTCGCAATAGAACGGGCGATGCGATCCGCAGCCTGCTCGTCGGCCGCGCCCGAGATGTAGATCGTGATCAGCTTACGTGCGCCTTCCCCGTCCCGGACGATCTGTTCGGCCAGACTATCCATCACTCGGCCCAGAGCCTCCTGAAAGGCTGCCTCTTCTTTGCCGGTAGGCTTTACTCCGGAAGCCCCATTGGCCAGTAGCAGCACGGTATCGTTCGTGGACGTATCGCTGTCCACGCTGATGCGGTTATAGCTATGCGAAACGCCCTGCGCCAACATGCTTCGCAGCAAGGCCGGAGGCATTTCTGCGTCTGTAAGAATGAAGCCCAGTGTGGTCGCCATGTTGGGATGAATCATTCCTGCACCTTTCGTCATCCCTGCGATTCTGACCGCGCCGGCAGGCAGCCGCACCTCGTCGAACGCCATCTTGACCTTCTGGTCGGTGGTCATGATCGCGTGCGCAACGTCTTCGAACCGGCTCTCCGAAAGCCCATTCATCAGCGCGTCCAGGTTGCCCGTAATTCTCTCGGAGGGAAGCTCCACACCGATCACTCCGGTGGATGCGGGCAGTACGTGGTCGAGCGGTATGCTAAGCCGTGCGGCCACGGCTTGGCAGGATTCACGGGCCACTGATTCACCGGTCACTGTTGCGCAGTTGGCATTTCCGGCGTTGACCAGTATGGCTTGGGCGGTCCCTCCTGAACTCGCTAAGCTAGCGCGCGCGACTCGAACCGGAGCAGCCTGTACCCGGTTACGCGTGAACACTCCGGCCGCGCCTGCAAGGTTATCGGAGACGATCAGACCCAGGTCGTCCTGTTGGGTTTTCCGAATCCCGGCGAATACGGAAGAGTAGCGGTACCCGAGCGGCAGAATCAATGGGTTTCGGCTCCCAACGTTTCATTGTCCATGAGCCGCTGTCCGTTCAGAAAGGCTCCGGCCGGCATACGCTTGCGGCCTTCTACTTGGACCACAAGCAACTCCAGGTTGGTTCCCTCTCCGCATGCCGCGATGAGCCTGCTGTCATGAGCGCGCAGCGCACCCGGAGAGCCACCCTTTGGGTTCTCGATCAGCCGTGCTTTCCACACGTGGAAGATCTGTCCACGAAATCGGCTGTAGGCCCCTGGCCAGGGCAGAAAGCCGCGCGCGCGATTAAATATGGCGCGAGCCGGTTGGGTCCAGTCGATCTGTCCGTCTTCTTTCTTCAAAATAGGCGCGAGAGACGCCTCGCCGTCGTCCTGCGGTTCGGGAGCAATTGTACCGGCTTCCAGACCAGCCAGTGTCTCTATGAGCAGCTCAGCTCCAGCCTGGGCCAGGCGCTGACCGAGTTCCATGGCATTCTCTTCCGCGCCGATGGGAGTTTCCCATTTCAGCAGCATATCTCCCGTGTCGAGACCTGCGTTGATACGCATGGTGGTCACCCCCGTCGTGTCCTCACCGTTGGCCATGGCCCACTGAATGGGTGCAGCGCCGCGGTATTTCGGCAGCAATGAAGCATGCACATTGATGATGCCGAGCCTCGGTATGTCGATAATGGTCTGCGGAATAATCTGACCGTAACCAACCACCACCATCACGTCGGGATTCATAGTACGCAGTTGCTCGACGACTTCCGGACGCCGGACCCGCTCGGGTTGATGCACAGTCAGCCCGAGTTGCTGGGCGGCCTCTTTCACCGGCGAAGCAGACAGCGCACCGCCCCTGCCCTTGGGCCGGTCCGGTTGGGTAAAGACGGCTTCAACCGCGTGGCCGCTGCTCAGCAGATGCTGCAGACTGGGCACCGCGAAGCTGGGTGTTCCTAGAAAAACTAATCGCCCCACTCCCCCACCCTGATCAATTTCCGCACCTTGCGACGAATGAGGTCCCGCTTCAGCGCACTCACATGGCTGATATACAGGCGGCCGTTCAGGTGATCGATCTCGTGCAAAAACGCCCTGGCGAGCAGTTCTTCTCCGGTGCGCTCAAACACCTTGCCCTTCGCGTCCTGAGCGCGAACCGTAACCCGATTGGCGCGCGAGACCTGCTCGCGGAAGCCCGGCACACTCAGGCAGCCCTCCTCGCCAGTTTGCACGCCCTGCCGTCCTATGATTTCGGGATTGATCAACACCATCTTCTCGGACTCGTTCTCACCAACGGATAGATCGATCACGGTGATGCGCTTTGAAACCCCGATCTGCGGAGCCGCCAGGCCCACTCCCTTGGCGGCGTACATCGATTCGAACATGTCATCGAGCAGCTTATTCAGCTCCGGGGTGTCGAACTCATCGACACGGTCGGCGTGCTTCTCAAGCACCGGAGCGGGATAAAACACAATCGGGTAGATCATCAGTAATTCTTTACCTGTTCCTTGTAGCCGTCGAAGTTCCGTTTGGTCTCGCCCAACGAATCGCCCCCAAATTTTTCGAGAAAGGCCTGCGCTAGAACGATGGCGACCATCGCCTCGCCAATCACTCCGGCTGCGGGAACCACGCACACATCGCTGCGCTCATAGGCAGCCAGAGCCGGTTCACGAGTGGATAGCTCGACCGATTCCAGGGGCCTGCGCAGCGTCGAGATCGGTTTCAAAAACCCGCGCACCAGCAGATCCTGCGAGTTGGTCATTCCCCCTTCCAGACCTCCCGCCCGATTGGCGCCTCGTGTGAATTGACGCTCTTCCCGATCGTAATGAATCGTGTCCTGAACCTTCGATCCAAACGCGGCTGAACCTTCTTCGGCGAAGCCGATTTCCACTCCCTTGACAGCTTGCATGGATACGATGGCCTGCGCCAGGCGGCCGTCCAGGCGCGAATCCCATGTAATGTGCGAGCCCAGGCCGGTGGGGACGCCGTGAGCGATCACCTCGAAGACCCCCCCCACGGTATCGCCGGTACGAAACACGTGATCCACTACTTCTTTCATGCGCGCTTCTGTGTCCGGGTCCACGCAGCCGAGCACAACCTGATCCTTTTGGCTGAGGGCAACCAGTTCATCCCAGGTGGCCTGTCGCTCCATGCGCACGCTTCCCACGCGAATGACGTGGCTGAGTATTCCGATGCCGAACTCGGCCAGGAAGATCTTGGCCAGGGCCCCTACGGCGACGCGGGCAGTGGTCTCGCGAGCGCTGGCACGCTCGAGAATGTAACGCGCATCCTGGAAGTTGTACTTGATCGCTCCCGCCAGGTCGGCATGCCCGGGCCGAGGCCGTGTGACCGGCTTTCGCTTGGCATCGCCACCCTCGATATCTTCAACAGGCAGCACTTCGGTCCAATTCTTCCAGTCGTGATTCCGAATCACGATTGCGATAGGAGATCCGATGGTGTGGGAATGACGCACGCCCGCAACGATCTCCGCGCGGTCCGTCTCAATCTTCATACGACCGCCGCGTCCGAAGCCCTGCTGCCGCCGCCACAGCTCGCGGTTAACGACATCGAGGGACACAGGTACGCCAGCGGGTAATCCTGTCAAAGTTGCGACCAGGCACTCGCCATGCGATTCACCGGCTGTCTCAAAGCGGAACATTCCAGGTATGGGTGACCAGGTTCGTCTTCCAGCAAACCAGGGTCAAGAAATTTTATGGTAGCCCATCAGCGCCGAGGCGCCATATTGCGCGCCTTGGCATATTTCAAAAAGTTGTACAACGATGCCATATAGGCAATCGCGAGGCCTTCCATGCCATCCAGAAAGCCGCGCTTTATAACATAGGTTTGAAAGAACGTCCAAGGTGGATCCAACAGGAGTTGGGGCCATCCTACCTTTCGCCTCTCATCAATCAATTGCTCGGCAGCGAGCGTGGTGTAGCGGTCCATGGTCTTGACGTGCTCGGAAAGCGAGCTGCAGGTGAAGTGCAGAATATTAGATTTCAGGTGTCCGACCCGGCCCTGCACGATCACTGATTCGTGCACACGCCCGCCCACCCATTTGGCGCGGCGGCGGTCAAACAGGCGAATCTTGCGGTCCGGGTACCAGCCGGAATGGAGAATCCAGCGGCCCAGATACTGCGCCAGGCGTGGCATCGTATAGCCGTCAAACTGCGGGCCATTTTTCTTGATCTGCCAGATTTCACCCTCCAGAGCTTCGCTTAAGGACTCGTCGGCGTCCAGCGAGAGTATCCAATCGTGCGTAGCGGTCTCGGAGGCGTAGTTCTTCTGGCCCGCAAATCCGCGCCAGTTGCTCTCGACTACACGGGCGCCCAGCTTGGCCGCTATCTCAGACGTGCGGTCGCTAGACCCGCTATCGATTACGACAATCTCGTCGCAACAGCGCAAACTCTCGATCACCCTCGGGATGTTGCGCTCTTCGTTGTAGGTGATGATGGTTGCGGAGATCTTCATCCAGCGGCGGTGGAGCTGGGCGGAGTGAGCGCCAAACGTGCCGCAGCTTCGTCGTCGTACAGCTTCAAAATACTGCTCAGCCTCGTTAGATCGAGAACCTCGCGGACCCGGCGGTTTGGACTGGAAAGCACGAACTGCCCGCCGCAGTCACGGCGCACGCTGGTGTAGATCGAGATCAAGAAACCGATGCCCGTGGAATCGATGTAGGAGACTTTGCTGAAGTCAGCGATAATGTTCCGGCACCCCGCCTGCTTCAGCTCTTCGGTGCGAATGCGGAGGTATTCAGAATCCTGCCCGGTGGCAAACCGCCCTGCCAAACGCAGGACGCAAACATGCTCGCCTAGCTCGAAATCAACTGTCATCCGTTTGCCTATCGTACCGCATGCGGCGTATCATGATCGAGTTGAATCTTCCCCGGTTCTATCCCGTGCTCGACACTTCACTCTGGGCGCGTCTGGGCATGCCTTTGCTTGACGCAGCGGAAGCAATTCTGGAAGGCGGCGCCGGCATATTGCAACTCCGGCACAAGGGGCATTTCTCACGCCAGTTGTTCTTGGATACGCAGAGCATTGCCCAACTCTGTGTAGCCGCGGGGGCGCTCTTGGTAGTCAACGACCGCGCGGACGTTGCTGCTTTGGTGAACGCAGCCCTGCACCTGGGGCAGGACGATCTCTGGCCTGCGGAAGCCCGCAAGGTACTGCCACCCGATGCGCTGGTGGGGTTCTCGACGCACAATGAGGAGCAGCTACGGTACGCGCTGGATCAACCTGCCGATTACCTGGCGGTGGGGCCGATCTATGCGACCGGGTCCAAAGAAAACCCCGATCCAGTAATTGGCCCAAAGGAATTGCAAAGGCTGCGCGGGATCACGAGCAAGCCTCTGGTCGCGATCGGTGGAATTTCCCGAACCACTGCGAATGAAGTATTGCGCGCGGGAGCGGATTCGATTGCGGTGATTGGCGACTTGACACCCACCGAGCATTCCAAAGGGGCAGTGCGGGCAAGGACGGAAGAATGGCTACAACTATTGAAGACATAAAAATCGGCCTGGTGAAAGGGTTGGGTCTGATCGATGCCACCACACTTGTGGTCGGCTCCATGATCGGATCGGGTATTTTCATCGTGTCGGCTGACATTGCGCGCCAGGTCAACTCACCCGGCCTGCTGATCATGACGTGGGTGGTGACGGCTCTGCTGACCATGATTGCCGCCTTGAGCTATGGCGAGCTGGCCGCCGCCATGCCTCACGCCGGAGGCCAGTACGTCTACTTGCGAGAAGCCTTCGGGCCCCTCAGCGGATTCCTGTATGGCTGGACCCTGTTTCTGGTGATTCAAACCGGAACCATTGCGGCTGTAGCCGTTGCTTTCGCAAAATTTGCGGGCGTGTTTTTTTCCTGGATTTCAGCCAGAAACTATCTGCTCGGGGCGGGGAAGTTGGGGCTGAACACACAGCAACTGATCGCGATCGTGCTGCTGATTTGTCTCACCGCGGTCAACACGCGCGGGATCCGGACCGGAGCCCTGGTCCAAAATGTGTTCACTGTCGCCAAGGTCGCCGCGCTACTCGGTCTGATCGGGATCGGAATCGTGCTCGGACGCAATCCCGCCGCCGTGGAGCGCAACTTCTCCCATTTCTGGAGCAACGCCGATTGGGGCTTCACCACGATCCGGCTGGTCGGGGTAGCAATGGTTGGATCGCTCTTCTCCTCGGACGCGTGGAACAACGTCACCTTTACAGCGGGGGAGGTGCGGAATCCACGCCGCAACCTGCCACTCTCGCTGGCGTTCGGGGTGGGGATAGTCTCACTTCTGTACCTGGCATGCAACTTTGTTTACCTGAGTGTCCTTCCGCTGGAAGGAATACAAAACGCTCCCGAGGACCGAGTCGGTACGGCGGTAGCTCTCGGAATCTTCGGCCCGGTGGCGGTGAAGCTAATGGCGGCGGCGATCATGATTTCGACCTTTGGATGCGTGAATGGGCTGATTATGGCGGGTGCCCGGGTCTACTACGCAATGGCGCTGGACCGGCTCTTTTTCAGCTCCGTTGCCAAATTGGATCCGGTTCACCATGCACCACGAACATCGCTCCTGCTGCAATGCATCTGGGCCTGCGCTCTAACGTTGACGGGGCGCTACAACGACTTGCTGGATTACGTGATCTTCGCCGTGGTGCTCTTCTACATTCTGACCATTGCGGGAGTTTTTGTTCTGCGTTGGAAAAGACCCGACATGGATCGGCCTTATAAGGCGTTCGGTTATCCGGTGCTGCCGGCTGCCTATATTTTGTTAGCCAGTCTAATCGAGGTGCTGCTGTTAATTTACAAGCCCGACTACACATGGCCCGGGCTGATCATTGTACTGCTCGGCATTCCAGTTTACTTTTTGTGGCGGAGACGACCCGCATGACCTCGCGAATCCTTCTCTTGGTGTGTATCGAATTAGCGGCTCAGGGTCAGACCAGAGATCTTTTGAAGTGGATGGACGGCATCGCGCAAAAGCAACTGGATCAGCGCGAGGCTACGATTGCGAAGATCGGCAACACGGGCCAGGCCGCCCAGCGCCAAGCGTATGTTCGCAACAAGATTCTGGAGCTGATCGGCGGATTGCCGGACTACGATGGTCCGCTAAACGCCCATGTGACCGGTCAAATCGAGAACTCCGGGTTCATCATTGAGAAAGTTATTTTCGAGAGCCTGCCGCGTCTGTATGTCACCGCGAATTTGTATCGGCCCAAGGGTCCTGGAAAATTCCCGGGAGTGCTGTTGCCATTAGGGCATTGGGATTATGGGAAGCCAGCGGTGCAGCAGACGGCGGGCAATCTAGCTTTGAAGGGCTTTGTGGTGCTCACGTACGATCCGTTGGGGCAGGGCGAGCGTCTGCAGATATACGACAAGCGCTATGAGGGCTCGCTCGCCGGGGGCTCGACCGAGCAGCACTTGTTAACGGGTGCGCAGAGTGCGTTGCTGGGCCAGAGCTTTGCGCGCTATCGAATTTGGGATGCGAAACGGGCGCTGGACTATCTGGTGAGCCGCCCGGAGGTAATGCCGGACCGGATCGGATGCACGGGCTGTTCGGGAGGCGGCACGGTCACCACTTATATTTCGGCGTTGGATGCACGAATCAAAGTTGCCGCGCCGGCCTGCTACATCAATTCATTCCGGCTGCTGTTCAGTGGACCCACTGGCGATTCGGAGCAAACCATTCCAAACTTCTTGTCTGCGGGACTGGACTTGGCGGATTACATTGAGTTGTTTGCTCCCAAGCCCTGGCTGATGTCCTCGACCCGGGAGGATTTCTTCCCGTTGGAGGGTGCTCGCATGGCGTATGCGGAAGCCAGCAAGTGGTACGGTCTGTACAACGCCAAGGAGAAAATCAAGTGGGCCATCGGACCGGGCGGGCACGGGACCCCTCTGGTGATTCGCGAAGCAATTTACGATTGGATGATCCGCTGGTTGAAGGACGGCCAAGGCTCGGCCACAGAACAGGAAGTCCCGCGATTGCCGGAGCACGAACTTTTCGCGACGAAGACCGGGCAAGTTGCGGACCTGGCTGATAGCCGCGACCTATCCGATTTTCTAAGCGATGACTTGAAAAGCCGGCGTAAACAGGGCACGCGGGTCGAACTGCTGGCGACCGTCCGGAAGCTGGTCGATCCTCCTCAGCACGCACCCACGATGACGCGATCCGGCGGTGATTTCAGCTTTGAGACCGAGCCGGGACTGGAAGTGACCGGTACATTGCTCTCCTCCAAGCGAACTGGGCGGGGGCCGGCCGTGCTCCTGATCGAGACTCGGAAGCAGGTTCCAGCGCGGGCGATCGAACTGGCGAACCAAGGGAACACTGTGCTTGTTTTAGTGCCGAGAGGCCTGCCCGCTTCCGACGACGTGCGCCGGTTTTCAGGAGACTGGCTGCCGAATGTACGCGCTTGGTTAATCGGTCGGAATCTTCCGGCGATGCGTGCACACGATATCTTGAACGGCTATCAGTTGCTGGCCGCGCGCGATGACGTGGACCCGGCGCGCATTCGTGCGGAGGCGAGCGGAATGGCGGGAACATGGCTACTGCTGGCGGCCGCTCTCGAACCGAGGATCGCAGGGGTCGCGGTGGATCGAACTCCCTATAGTTTCCAGGCAGCGTTTGATAATCCATTAGCTCGGGACCTGCACAGTGCCGTGATCCCGGGCTTCGCGCTGCATTGGGATTTGAAAGATCTGGTGGATGCGGATCGGACTACCTGGACCGACCCCGTGGATTGGCTGGGACACGTGGTCGGGTTGAAGGGGAACTATATGTACAACCCGAAAGGGGAATGAGAACGTAAAAGGCTGCTTAAACCCGCCTGAATGCTACCGTGTAGGCATGAAGAAGCAGGCTAAACCTCGCCAGTATACAATACGTGGTGTTCCGCCCGAAGTTGACCGTCTGCTTCGACAAAAAGCGTCCAAAAAAAACAGAGATTGAACCAGGTTCTCGTGGATGAACTGACAATCGCGACTGTTGGTACTTTATCGTCAATGGTCGTATCCGGTTTTGTGTCCGTAAGCGTGTAGCCCTCGAGCTTGAATTTGCGTCCGAACGCAGTTAGCTCAGGTGGATTGTTGTGACACACGCTGCACACAAGTCCGGTTTGCCTTGTGAAGCTTGGAACCGCTTGCGCGTCGGGACACAAACTCACCACCAACGCTAGAAGCGCTAGACCGTTCATTAGAGTGCAAACAGCGCTCTGGGCTTGCTTCACGTATAACGTCCCCCATTCCCGCAGATTCTGCGACACCGTTCCCGTTCTGTACTGCAGGACCGATTGGCCGAAGTCCGCCGAACCGTACCGAACCTGCAGCTGCTTGACGCTGTCAAATGCTGTCAAATAATGCGTAGTCGTCCATGGCCGCATGCCACCAAATCGTGGCGATTGCACAGGACGAGTACTTTCCTTCGGCGCTAGTCCCATGCTTGGAATCTACCCCAAAGAATGTCAAAACGGCGTCAAAAGTGACGGTCTCGAGAGCTGTGACGTTCGCCATGACCCGTCTTAACCCGTTTGTTGGCTGCTTTGCGAAGTCTTTCGCTTCCGGGGCAAAGCAGCCTGAATTCAGTAGCGATCCAGGAAGTCTCAAGGTGAGCGATCTTCGGCGGACGTTCCGATTGGGCCACACAACTGCGTACAGATTATGAAATGAAGCCGACGAAAATAGCGCAAACCATCGGAACTTCGGTTTGGCTCGCCCCTTGCCGGGATGGTTGATCTACAAGGGTTAAGACACTGATGAATATTCAAGAACTGATAAATACCTCGCAATTGCTGGTCGCCCACGACAAAGGTCTGCTTGCAATGGATGAGAGCAATCCCACTTGTAACAAGAGGTTCGCAAAACAGGGAATTCCCCAGACCGAGGAGGCCCGGCGCGCGTATCGGGAGTTGATCATAACCACGCCTGGTCTCAATGAATGCATCAGTGGCGCAATCCTTTATGACGAGACGATTCGCCAGAGTAAGAGCGATGGCACACCTTTTGTCCGGGCCATCGCCGATGCGGGAATTATCCCGGGCATCAAGGTCGACACAGGGGCGAAGGAAATGGCCGGGTTTCCCGGAGAGAAAATTACCGAGGGCCTGGACGGCTTGCGCGACCGTCTCAAGGAGTACTTTCAGATGGGTGCCCGCTTTGCAAAGTGGCGTGCTGTGATTGCCATCGGCGACGGCATTCCGACTCGGGGTTGCATGGAAGCGAATGCGCACGCATTGGCTCGCTATGCCGCATTGTGCCAGGAAGCAGGTCTCGTACCCGTCGTCGAGCCCGAAGTGCTGATGGAGGGATCTCATACCTCGGAACGTTGCAGTGAGCTCACGGAAGAAGTCCTGCGCACGGTGTTCAGTCATCTTTACCTGCAGCGGGTAATGCTGGAGGGCATGATTCTCAAACCCAATATGGTGCTTCCGGGTTTGACCTGCCCAATACAGGAGGGCGTGGACGAAGTAGCCGATGCCACGGTGAAGTGTCTGTCGCGGTAGGTCCCCGCGGCCGTTCCAGCCGTTGCCTTCCTGTCGGGCGGTCAATCGGGTGAATTGGCTTCAGCGCGGTTACATGCCATGAACGTCCGATTCAAAGGGTCTCTTCCCTGGGCGGTGGCGTTTTCGTTTGCACGCGCCATTCAGCAACCGGCTCTGGAGATCTGGGGCGGTGAGAAGACAAATGTGGTGGCAGCCCAACAAGCCCTCTATCATCGCGCCCGGTGTAACAGGGCAGCACGCCGGGGCGAGTACGAAGCCGGCCTGGAAACGTCCTGAGGTGGACTGCGGTCAAAGCAGCGAGAGACATGGTTCCACGGACGCATTATCTCGCGGGTCGACGCCCAACCGTGCAGTCATCAGGGTTTTCGCAGCTCGCCAAGCTTGGAAACAGGACTCGCTGCTAACTATATCCTTTTCCACTCGATTTCCACTCGATCGCATGAATCATTGGCACGCCGATCAACCTCTAGGATTCCTTGTTTCTTTAATGGATTGTGATCGTCCTTAAAGCCAGACCGCGTAAAATTCTCCCCTACGCCGTTGAATTACGGCTTGGATTCTTCAAATCCATCGCAGCCACTGATCGGACTGACCTTCAGGTGGAGCGCGGCAAGTTTGGGGTGCCCACAGTCATCCAGAATCGTGTCCACCGCCTCCCTGCTGGTTCTGATTTGCGTCAGATTAAAGTTGTGATCGCCGGAGTGGTTCTCTCCGAAGTGGAGGCAGAGTCCGCATTGTCCTTCGTGAAGTTGAGACATGCGGAAAACCCTGCACTATTAGGGCCACATTTTGGAAGCTCTTTTAGCCTATTCAGTTCCTGACGACCATGGAACGGTTCGGGAAAGCCTGAGCCGGAGTCCGTTGCTTAACCGAAGCCATCGAATACGACCACTCCCGCTGGTCGAATGATGATGCAGATGGTGGGACATTCGCGGAGTTCGAACGAACCATGCTCAAGGACCGCGCACCAAAGCCCGGTCTGGAATCAGTGCGAGAAAGGACGGACAGGCGGACGCCGCCCAAAGCTGTCTCCTCAACAACAAGGTCTGGCGCAGGCTTGGTGCAAACTTACGGTGCCGGTAGCAGGCGAGCGTGTAGCAGTTCTGTGCTGGCACGCCCAACATTACCTGACCGTTGAGTGCCCATTTAGGCGGGTAAATCCGGCTGACGCCGGACCGGGCTCTATGTACAAGCGCGCGCCGGCCTGCGGTCCCGGCCATAAGGTAACACTCCCTTTGGAAAATTCTAAGGGGCTCCACCCTCGCGCCGGGCAAGACCGCGCCCTTCGGGTTTTGGCTCCCCCCCTCGCGATCCCCCAAAGAAAGTTACTTCGCAACTTTCGCTATCTCTTGCTCCCCCGCGTTCGCCACGTGTGTTCCGAGCGCTCGAACCAACCTGACCGGGGTTTACGTCTGGCAGAAGGATCTGAGGGTTGAGGAAGGGAAACTCCGGCCCTTGCGACACTTCGCCTCGTTTTAGCGTACTTTAGAATCCTATTTCGTGAGGCGACCCCTCATTGATGCGGTGGCTATTGGGACTATTTTGTCTGGTGCGCTACGGCCGTTCCCAAATGGTGGGCGCTGATTGTGCCGCAGCAACCCCCTTCCTTATCCACGACCGGTAAGCTCGTGGCGCGATGCTCATGGATTTTCCGGTGTCCTTCTTCGACCGGCTCATGCGTGCTGCAGCACGCGGAGGCAGGTTGCATTATCTCCTCGACGCGAACTTCCGAAGCAAGCCGGTTATCAGCTCCTACACCACAACACACGTCGCGCTCGATAACGACGCCCACCAGTTTGAGAGTTTTTGTATCCTGAACGACCGGCGCGCAACCGCATCCAGAATCGCGCATTGCGAGCGCAGCTTTTTTCACCGTGTCTTTCGGCGTGCAGCACGAAGACGGCTCTATTGGTTCCATTACATCCTTGCAGCAACTCATTTGTTTCTTCTCCATTTGTTTAGATTCAAATTCGTTCACCAATTCATTCTAGGGCAACTCGCGGGGGATCATCCTACAACGTTCTCGAAACGGTGCAGGCGTCCCGGAATCTTCAGTTGACGGTGAATCCGCTGGCAACGCACTACAAACCGCCAAAAGCGATCGCTACGGATAGCCCCAGCCCAAATATCAAAAACGAGAGGATTGTCATCCCAGCGAGCAGGATGTTCGATACCGGTTTCGCACCATCGTCCATTACCATCTCGCTCTTTTCTTGCAGACCGCCCGAGCGCTCGCCGGGTGGTCTCACCGTCACCATGCCGTGCTTCATGTGTCGGGATACCAACCACCAATTCATAGGATACGCGGTGATGAAACCGACAAGAAGGGCCATGGACATAATGAACCAGAATGAGGGCCCCGACGGATCGTGGCTTGCCGCATTATTTGCCATTGCCAACGTCAACGCAGGCACCATGCCGGCCATAAGGCAGTTCATAGACAACAATTCCGGGAAAAAAGTGCTGGAGAGCGCACGTCGATAGGAACCGCCTGCCATGTCCCGCATGAACAGAGATTGGAAGATACTCCATCCGAAGCCGAAGCCCAGAACGTACTCCAGCGCAAGATCTGTAAGCTGTGGTAAATGGAACAAGCTGGCGATCACCGCGCCCGCCAAGATCCCAACACCATCGCCGGCCACGCAATGCATGGTCGAACCCAGAACCTGTCTCCACCGTGTCGCGACATAGCTTTCGTGCAGCCCAGGGAGTGGTTCGCGACAACCTAATACATACAGAAACACACCCAGTGGCCCCGTGTACGCGGTGAGTAAGACGAACCCCCACTTGAGGACCGGGGACGCCGGCATGGTACGAATGTCAACCACCACAAACAACAGCGATAGTGCAGTAAGAAGAAACCACAGAAGCATTACACCATTCAGCATTTCAGTCCTTATAGATTTTGACCCCAGGCATCATCCTGGGAGTTTTTCTTATGGCTTTGAGGAGGGGAATTCCACGCCTTCTTTCGTTAAGGTCTCTTAGGAGAAGGCAGATGCATGGCGTTGATTGTGCCGCAGCAAGCGCCGTCCTCATCCACGACCGGCAAGCTCGTGGCGCGATGCTCGTGAAGTTTCCGGTGCCCTTCTTCGACCGGCTCGTGAGCGCTGCAGCACGCGGAGGCAGGTCGCATTATCTCCTCGACGAGAACTTCCGAAGCAAGTCGGTTATCAGCCCCCACACCATAACACACGTCGCGCTCGGTAACGACGCCCACCAGTTTGAGGGTTTTTGTATCCTCAACGAAAGGCGCGCAACCGCAGCCAGAATCGCGCATTGCGAGTGCAGCCTTAGTCGCCGTGTCTTTCGGCGTGCAGCACGAAGACGCTTCTATTGGTTTCATCACATCCTTGCAGCAACTCATTTTCTTCTTCTCCATTTGTTTAAATTACGACTGCCAATTCATTGAGGGCAACCCGTCGGGGGGCATCCTACGACGATCCCCGTTGTTCGGGCAGCGAGCTCGCCGATAAAGCGAGTTGCGGCACTGGGACTTCAACATGACTCTCACCCGACGCGGCCTCCAGGTATGTTTTGAATAGACGACTTCTCTATTTGCGTGTTCAAACACGGCTCTCTGTCCGTCATACAAATGGACAAAGCCCCAATACATAATTTGCCGAACAAGGAGTCCGAGTAGTCCATAAAGACATCATGGGCGAGTTCCCATCCATTCCCAGCGCTGGTAAGGGTTGCGGTTCCTCCTTCAGCTATCCGAATTCTCAAGAGGCCTCCAAGGAATCTGTATTTTGCAATTCCTGTCCACACACAAACCCTCGGGCGGTCCACGTGAAGAAAGTGCCCTTCCAAATCAGCGAATACGCCAGCGACGTATTCCTGTTGGTGAAACATCGCTCCCGTTTCGGGCCGTCCACTTTCAGTGAAGAGTTCTAGTCCTCTGTGTTCAACTGGATTCGACGCAGTCCAGTTTTTTGAATCAGAGGCGAAATCCCAAATACGTTCGGGGGATGTTTCGTAGATGACCGCGGATACTCGTTGCGTTAAGTTAGTAACATATGTTGACATTCATGAAGCAGTGGAAGGTCTCCACCTGCGCCGGGTGTTCAGCGGGTTTCGGCGTCTTTTGCTGCCGCGCTCGTGGCCTTTGATTTGATTGGTTCTCATCGCTGGTTACCAGCCCGTCCACAGGTGATTGACGACAGTACCGACGCCCTCATTCTTGAAACTAGCGCACATGGCATCGAAATGATGTCAAAAAGCAGTGGCCCAATCAGCGCTTGCTACCTCCGCCGTGTTTTGACGTCCTTTTGACGTTTCTCGCTTCATACTTGGCTTGAGCTAAGGATCGAAATCCCTTTCACGAAACTTTCCTCTGTATACGAAATGGAGGCTGCGCTGTGCCGAACGATCCTGGTTGGACTCTTTGAGACTTCTAATCATCATCAACGAATCGCTCCGTAGACCCTGGCTTCTCACGTCCGGAAGTTTCATCCGTGAGGCGCGGGACGACTGGCAACGGAATTCATGAAGAGTTGCGCGAACACGCCAGTCCCAGGTATCCGTTCATGAACAAACAAACCGCTCCCAACCCCGCAACCTGGTCTCATCAGGCCGCTGGAATCGACGGCTTCGATTCCCTTGCCGAACTCGCCCTCGACATGCGCTGGTCCTGGAATCATGCAACCGACGAAGTGTGGAGCGAATTGGACCCAAAACTCTGGGAAATTATTAATAATCCATGGGTCGTTCTTCAAACCGCATCCAGAGATAAGATCCAGCAGGTGCTGGCTAATCCCGCTTTCCGCAAGAACGTCGACGGTCTGGTGGAGGCAAGGCGGCGCGCTTCGGAAGAGCCCGCGTGGTTTCAGAAGACACATTCGAAAACCTCCCTAACATGCGTCGCGTACTTCAGCATGGAGTTCATGTTGAGCGAAGCTCTGCCTATCTACTCCGGTGGCCTTGG
>JBBSHP010000008.1:0-23406 GCA_038232555.1 Bryobacterales bacterium | reverse complement strand
TGTGAGCGTGCCGATCTGGTTCATCTTTACGAGAACTGCATTCGCCAAACCCCGACGAATGCCATGGCGCAGCCGGTCCGGATGGGTTGTGAACAGGTCGTCCCCGATGAGTTGGACTTTGTTGCCGAGCGATCTGGTTAGCAGTTCCCAGCCTTCCCAATCCTCTTCCGCCAGCCCGTCTTCGATTGAAGCGATCCGGTAGCGTGCACACCACTCGCCTAACATTTGCACCATCTGTTCCCGGCCCAGGGAGAGACTCTCGCCGGCGAGGTGATAGAGACCATCCCGGTAGAAATGAGAAGCGGCGACATCCATGGCGAGGGCGAAACGATCCTCGCCGAGATCGGCCAGCACTTGCGTAAGAACGTTGAGCGCGGTCTCGTTCCGATCCAGCTCGGGCCCCCAGCCGCCTTCGTCGGCAACCCCAGTTAGACGGTAGCCTCTTGCAAGTAGCAGGTGGCGGCAAGCAGCGTGGACTGTTACGACTGCTTCAAGCGATTCCGCTAGTGACGGAAACTCACTTGGCACGATGAGGAAATCCTGCATCTCGATTCCATTGCCTGCGTGCAGTCCGCCGGAGATCATATTCACCATGGGGACGGGCATGCGGGGGACTTGTCCCGAGGGGAGAGATTTCCATAATGGCTGCGATCTCGCGACAGCTACGGCCCGCGCGACGGCGCACGAAATGCTTAGGATTGCGTTGGCCCCCAGGCGGGATTTATTGCGAGTGCCATCCAGCTCGATCATGCGTGCATCGAGGGCGGCCTGGCTCTCCGCATCGCTCCCCACCAGCTCGGGTGCCAGCACGAGGTTCACATTCGCAATCGCGCGCAGCACACCCTTGCCGCGATAACGAAGCGGATCGCCATCCCGAAGTTCGACCGCTTCGTGCTTGCCGGTAGAGGCGCCGGACGGGACCTGCGCCGAAGCTTGGCTGCCGTTGGACAGGGTGACGGAGGTGGCGATGGTGGGGTTCCCACGCGAATCGAGAATTTCGCGGGCGTGGATCTCGGAAATCGCCAACATTCTATTGGGAGCGGATACTCAGCACGCCGTATCCGATTTGGCCGTGAATCTGCTGATCCGGCCGGGCTACGTCCCCGGCACCGAACCAGACCTGTATCTCGCCGCGCTCGACCAGAACCGTTGGATCGCAGAGCACTTTTGAACTCCACGGCTGGGTACCTGAGAACACCTCGGGGCGCTTCTCCCAGTGCACCCCATCGGTGGAACGCGCCAGCCCCAGGCGACGATTTTCGGCCTGGTCGCGGCCCGTGTACAGCATCCAATAAAAGCCGTTCGAGGTCCAGACGGCCGGCTCGCCCAGCCCGTTCTCATCGAAGGTACCGAATGAGCCTAATTCGAGGACAGGGTTGGACCGCAGCTTGGTCCAGGTGACTCCGTCGGGGGAAGTCGCCAGTCCGAGCCGTTGCCGGTGCGCCCGATCCATCCCCAGGTAGAACATGTATAGACGGCCGGCAACATCGATGACGTAGGGATCCGCCACGCCCCACTCATCCCAGCTGCCGTAGGGGCCGAGTGCCAGTACGGGCTGGGCTTCCTTTTTCCAAGCGGCCGAATGCGCACCCGAGTTCTGACGCGCCAAAGCAATGCGGGGAGGCAGGCCTGCCTGGTAGTAATAAGCGAGGCCGTGGTGCTCGATCAGCGTGCCATTAGCAGCGATGTAACTGCCTTCCCAAGTGGCGGGATCCGGTTGAAGCGTTTGCGTTTGCTTCTTCCATTCGATGCCATCCACCGAGGTCGCCACCCCGCTTCTCCAGGTCTGGCCATCGAAACCTGAGTAGAGATTGAGATAGGTGCCCGCGGTTTTGATGACCGATGGATTCAGGACATCGTCTGAATCCCAGGAACCGGGAGAGCCTGGACTCAGCACCGGCGATGGTCGCGGACGCCATTCGATCGTGAGCCGGTTGGTGCTGCCGGGTTGAGACGGGAGCTGAAAGTCGGCGTACCGGTCGCAACCGCTGAGCAGGACACCTGTAATCAGCACCACCGCAGCAGTCGGCCTGTGAGCACGGCCAGTCACGAGGCTAGGCGGATTCTCAGGCCTACGCCCTGCCCCGGTTTTGAATCCAGCTGCATCTCGGCGCCCAGCGTCCGTACCCGGCGCTTGATGCTCATAGGCCCTAACCGGAGCAACTCCAACTCTTCCAGCGAGTACCGTCCGCTGAATGGAAATCCTTCCCCATTGTCTTCGATCAGGATCTCGAGGGCTGTGTCAGTCCGTCCAATCGTTACGGCGACTCGAGTAGCGGAGGCGTGCTTCTGCACATTGTATAAAGCCTCCCGGACGATCTGCAGAATCTCGAGCGAAATCTCAGGCTCGGTGGGGTCCAGAAATTCGGCGCTGACGAACGAAGCCGGGATTCCGCTGTCTTTTTGAAACTGCTCGATCACCCGTCGCAATGTGGCATGCAAGCTGCCATCCACATCTAAGGGCCGCATACTCCGCACGAACGTACGTAACTCGTTCACCTGCCCCTTGGTGAGCTGCTGCAACTGTTCCAGTTCCTCCAGTGCTCCTCCCTGGTCGCGTAAGAGTAGTTTTTTGATGAGTTCCAGACGCATCTGAAATGCGATAAAGCTCTGCAAAGGCCCATCGTGAAAGTCGGCCGCGATCCGCTGGCGCTCCGATTCACGGGACTTCTCCGCTTCATATCTGTGCAAGACGCTCTGCCGGGAGGCGCTGGCCACCCGTTCGCCCAGGAGCCCGTGCTCGATCGCAAGGAGGCAACCCAGGATGCCAGCCGAAGCCAGCAAAGGGAGCAGGATGCCGCTATGCAGAGGCTGCAAAAAGTTCACCAGAGCGATTGAGCTGGTGGCAATGAACAGGGCCTCCCACCAATCGTGGAGGACTATTGCGGCCAGCAGCAAATAGGCATAGAAGGCTGCGCTCACCCAGTAGATCATAGGTGCGCTGCTACTGAGAGACAAGAAGAAAAAGATAATATCTACCGCCAGCGCGAGCAGAGCGTAGCCGGTATCTTCGAGGCCCTTCCAGACAAGTGCAATCAACGCATAGGCGGTGAATGATGCGAAAAGGACGCCATTCTCCGTCACAGCGAAGTGTGAATCCACGAGTTGGACAGCGAGGCAACTAACGGCTATGACCAACCGGGCGGTCCGGAGCAGCCGTTGCCACTTGTATGGAAGCATTCGGGATCTACATAGTACTTATCGGACGGGCTTCACAAATTCTAAGCCTTTCCATGCTGCGGTGGTTAGCAGCGCAATTGGGACGGTGCGGGCGAGCATGGCTTGGATCGCGGCATCTTGAAAATCAATGATCGCGATCGGTGATCAAATCCGTGACGGCGTAGAGAGCGCGCTGATACGGAGAATCCGGGAACTCGCAGATGATCGAACGCGCCTTCTCGGTGAACGATTCGGCGCGTTCGCGGGCCCGCTCTATGCCGTGATACCGCTCAATGAAGCCCAGGATTTTCTCGAAGGGAGCATGGTCGTAATTGCCGTCTTTCAGGACGCTCTCGACCAAACGCCGCTCCTCCGGCTTAGATTCAGCGAGTGCATAGATCAAGGGGAGAGTGATCTTTCCTTCCCGAAGATCGCTGCCCACCGGTTTTCCCAACACGCTTTCGTGCGAAGTGAAATCGAGCACGTCGTCAACCAGTTGAAATGCGATGCCCAGATTCCAGGCGAACTCATCCAGACGCGCTTCCATATTTTCGTCAGCTCCGCCGATCATGGCTCCCAAGCGAGTGCAGGCAGAAAACAAGCTGGCAGTTTTGCGATCCACCAGTTCCATATAATCGGCCTCGGTGATGTCGATCCGGCCGATCCGCTCCAGTTGCAGCAACTCTCCCTCGACCATGGTCTGCGTCAGACCGATCAGAAGATCGAGAACCCGGAAGTTGCGCTCACGAAGCGCGACCTGGAAGGCTTGCATGTAGAGCCAATCCCCGGCCAGAACACAGATATGGTTGCCCCAGATGGCATTGGTGGAAGGGCGGCCGCGGCGAGTTTTCGCTATGTCGATGACGTCGTCGTGGACCAGAGTGGCCGCATGGATCATTTCCACCACGGCCGCCATGCGGATAGAACTCTCCCCACCCTCACCTACCAGACGCGATGCGAGTAGAACCAGGGTTGGCCTCAGGCGTTTGCCGCCGCCGGCCTGGAGATAACGGCCTATGGTGGTTACGGCTTCTACGCTGGCGATGGACTCCAGGCCGATCTCACGCTCAACGTGCTCCAGATCCTTCTGAATCAGATCCAGGATCTCGTGCGCGCTTAGCGTCTGTCCCAGCCGACCAGTCTCCATGAGAAGCCTTCAGTTTAACCTACCTATTGATTACACTACCCGTAGGCTGGTTCAGAAACTTGTTCGTCGCGCGTGAAATCAGGCCCGGTGTGTGAGTTCGTCGGAGCACCCAGGATGCCCACAGTTACAGGACAGTTCCAATGTATGGCGCGCATCGTGGCAGTAATTACTGCAATACTTGCTATCTTTGGTGGCCATGCAGTTACAGGCGGGGTGATCGCATTTCTTCTGTTCGGACATGGTGTTTCCTCCAGTTCTCTTCTTACTATAAGGCAATTCGGGGAAGCCTGCCGTGGTCAGGAATTCCGGGCGCTTTTCGGAGCCGGTACTACTCGAGCACGCGAACGAACTCGCCCACGATGCGGTACTTCTCCTGGTCGGGTTCCAAGTCCCAGGATGGGTAGTCCGGGTTCAGAGATTCAAGACGAATGCGGGAATGCGTCCATTCCTCCCCCTGAGTTGCTTTGTAGCTCTTGTAACGCTTCACCGTGTAGCGGTTATTCCCGGAGGTTTCCAGATTCTCGACCAGCACCAGCCGCCCCTGGCGAGAGCCGGCCACCCCCGTCCGAAATACGCACAGGGCCTTATCGGGGATGAATGGTTCCATGGAGTGGCCTTCAATCACCGCGACGAACATCTCCGGAACCAGACGCAAATCTTCGGGAGCCTCGATCCAGCTCTCTTCGGTCACTTCGTCGTTCTCCAGGAATTTGCCGGCGGCAACCCGGAGCGAATAGCGCGGCAAGTGCGTCCGGAACGGAATGACATTGCTCTGCACGTGTTCCCGGTAGAGGCGGTTCAGGGCACGATCAAAATCGTCGACCTCAATTTCTTCCCGATCGGTAATCCGGAGAGCGCTCGAAAGAGCGTCTTCGAGGTGCCGGAAAAACTCTTCCGCTCCCATTTCGACCGCCTTTCCGGCAAGATCGGCCCCCAGCTGTGACAGCAGTTCCACGTCCTCGCTGGATGCGAGTTCGCTCCAATCGCGTCGCAAGCGCATGTGCACCGCATTGGCGCTCCGCTCTTCGAGCAACACACCGATGGGGGTCAAATCCCCACCAGGCAGGTCCACTTGTAGGAGGGAGTAGCGCGCCGCAGTGGTCTCTTGAGCCGCGAGTCTCATTTTTGTGTGCAGGCCTCCTGAGTGTAATCGGCTCGATACCCGATTGTTCCACAGAATGCGGCTGGATTCACGGTTAGTGGCGGCTAAAGGGTCTATGGATTGGTGGGGTAGTAGCCCTTACGTGCCCGTACTTTTACGTTGGGCAAGTCTACTTTTACGTTGAGACTCCGGAACGGCTTCTTCGATTCAGTGCCATCTGGGGTATAGCGCAGAATGTACTGTGTGGTGACCTCGCCGGCCACGTTGGAGATGGCTTTGAACATCCCATTCGCCAGGGCCGAAGCGTATCCTCCGGTTCCGACTTTGAGCGCATAGTTGCCCTCATCGGACGGGGTGGACAAGTAGCCCGAGACGTCGGCATATACGTTTTGGAGAGGATACTCAACGCGCCCGCCAGTCTCCTCGGCCAAGCGCACCAGATTTTTTTCGTCTTCATTGTTAAACCCAAACGCCACGGTACTCACCCCGTAAATCGTAACCAGATTGCGCTGCGCTACTTCCAGGGCCTCATTCAAGGTGTGTTTGCTCGAGTTGTCATGTCCGTCACCGATGACCACCAGAATACGGCGGGGTTCAAAAGGCTCGCCCTGGACCAGTTTGCGGTTCGTGCAGGCCATGTAAATCGAATCGTACAGCGCCGACCCGCCGCCCGGCTTGAGCTTCCGGAGCTTTTCAACGATCGGCTCTGAATCCTGAGTGGTATTGACCATCAAGTCGGCGGTATTGGAATAGCCGATCAGGTAGCCACTGTACTTCTTGTCGCCGGGAAGCAGGTTCAACACCAGTTCGATGGCTGCGTCCTGATAGTTTTTCCAGTGCAAGCGGCTGGCGTTGCTGAGGTCCACCAGAAACCCGACCACTACCGGCTGATTGCGCTCGCGGGTGAAGAACTGGATATGCTGTTCCTTCCCTTCGTCGAAGATCCGGAAGTCCTTCTGATCGAGATCGGACACGAAGCGGCCCTTTTCGTCCGTTACGGTAACAGGCACAATCACTTCGTTTACCTGGACTCGTATGTTGGGGGGCTGTGTTTGACCGCACAACAGGCAGACTAATCCGGACAGGAGGAACACCCGCATACGCATTCAAGAAGCCTTTCTCTAATTATAGTTCGAAAGGAGAGGCTCCACGAATGCCGTGCAGCTGTGGCCTCTAGGGGAGCAGGTCCGAGAGGCTGCGAGCATCCAGCAATCGCAAGCTCAGGTCTTCGATTTCAACCGTCGACAGATGCGCGAGGCGTTTAGCCGCCGAATCGGGTAGAGGTCCGAAGCGCTTTTCTATTAGGCGGTGCAGCAGAGTAAGTTCTCCTTGTTGCCTGCCCTCCTGAATGGCCTCGGCATACTCCAGGCGGAAAACTTTGTGATTCCTGATATCTTCGGTGATCGGCATGTGTCTGACCTCCTGTTCAACTACATCTTCCAAGTGACGCAGCCCAGCTAACGTTCGGAGCTGTCGGAGAGGGACTCCGCGCTCCTCTGCCGACAAAAGTGCTATTGTCTCAGCCACGCGACGGACTGCTGCCCGGCTATCCTGTAAGCGCGCCAGGATCGCAATAACATTGTCGCCGACCTGATCGCTTTCAAGCAACCGCTCCCCATCCAGCTCCCGGATGTCCACGAGTTTATAGCGGAAGGAGAAATCGGCACCGGTCAGTTCCGCCTGCATCCGCAGGGGAGCTTCGCCAACGTACAGAAGAACCTGGGCTGGAAACCTGCCGAGACGGCGGTAGACACTGAGGCAGTATTCAGCCATGCGAAGGGCCATCTTTGAGTCATTGCCGCTCTGGAGTTCGATGTGAACCAAACTATCATCAGACGTCGCCCCGAGCAGATCCACTCTCGCGTTCCGGAACTCGGGCAACTCGATATTGAGCCAGCGTTCGATGTGCACGCCGGTTAACGTGTGAAGGACCAGCCCGGCGGTTCCCTGCAGAGCAAGCTTTAGGGTGACGTCGTAGTCGTGCATGAGCTAAAACTGCTGGCCCACGCGCAACGGTCTACCACATGTGACCGGCAGGTAGCCAGTCGCGGGTCTTGTAGTCACTGAGCACGACAAAGATCAGGATCATCATCCAGAAGAAGCCCGCGACCACAAACAACCGCGTCAGGCTATCGGCCTGTTTTACATGCATAAACCAGATGATCACCAAAAGCATTTTGACCACGGCTATGGTGAGCGCCACGACAATGTTGAAGGGCCCCATGTCGATGAATGCCACTGCTGCGGTGGTAAACGTGAGAACAACCAGAACCGCCCAAATGGCGACATAGGTTCTGATCGGAATCACTTCATGGGTAGTTACTACTTCTTGCTTCATTTGTGGGCGTGCAGTCCTATTAGATAGAGAAGAGGGAACAGGAAGATCCAGACGATATCGACAAAATGCCAGTACAGGCCGCTGATCTCAACGGGCGTGTACCATGCCGGGCTGAAGCGATTGCGGACTGCCATGACAATGAGTGTGGTGAGAATACCAACGCCGACAAACATGTGCAGCGCATGAAAGCCGGTCATGGCGAAGTACAGGAAAAACAGAATCTGAGCATGGTGAAATTGCTGCGGATCTTCAGGGTACTGAAAGCCCAAGCCGGGAATCAGATGCTCGACGTACTTGTGATGATACTCGACGGCCTTGACACCCAGGAAAGCGAATCCGAAGATGAGGGTGAAAATCAGCATCCAGATCAACAATTTCCGTTGACCCAGTTGCGAAGCCCGCACCGCCAGAGCCATGGTCAAGCTGCTGCAGATCAGAACGGCCGTGTTCACCGCTCCCAGCCAGGTTGCCATGTGCTTGCTGGTGCTCGCGAAGGCCTCCGGGTACATCCCGCGGTAAATCGTATAGGCCGCGAACATTCCGCCGAAGAACATGATTTCGGTCAGCAGAAACACCCACATGCCCAGGGTGGCGGAGTCGAACTGCTGGTGCATGTCGTCGAAATGGTGCTGCAGCTCAGGCGGATGCGCGTGCTCCAAAACCGTTGCGTGCGTGTCAGCCAATTTCAACCTCCTGCTTGTGGGAGTAGGTGTAAGCATCTTCCGTCACGATCGGCGTCTGGTCGAAATTAAACTTGGTAGGCGGCGAAGAGGTCTGCCACTCCAAGCCGGCTGCGCCCCAGGGATTATTGCCCGCCTTTTTTCCGTACTTCAAGGACCAGAGCAGGTAAATCAGCGGGATCAGATATCCGATGCCTAGGATGGAAGCGCCAGCCGACGACATCACGTTCCAGACCTGGAACTCCGGCGCGTAAGCATGATAGCGCCGCGGCTGGCCCAGGTATCCGACGATGAACTGAGGGAAGAAGGTCAGGTTGAAACCGACAAACACCACCAGGGCCGCAAATTTCGCCCAACCTTCGGGGTACAGCCTGCCTGTGATCTTCGGCCACCAGAAGTGGATGCCCCCCATGTAGGCCATCACCATTCCGCCGACCATCACGTAATGGAAGTGAGCGATAACGAAATAGGTGTCGGTCACATGAACGTCGATGGGCAGTGTTGCCAGGAACAGCCCGGTCAGACCGCCGATCGTGAATAGGCCGATGAAGCCAAAAGCATACAGCATCGGAGTGTCATAAACGATGGACCCTCGATACATGGTGGCGGTCCAATTGAATACCTTGATTGCGGAGGGCACGGCTACGAAGAAGCTCAGCAGTGAAAACGCCATGCTGGCGTACATGGACTGGCCCGTGACGAACAAATGGTGGCCCCAAACCAGGAACCCGAGAACGGCGATCGCGATGCTGGATCCCGCGATGAAGCTATATCCAAAAATGCCTTTGCGCGAGTAGCAGGTCACGATTTCGCTGATAACACCCATGCCCGGAAGAATCATGATGTAGACGGCGGGGTGCGAGTAAAACCAAAACATGTGCTGGAACAGCACGGGATCGCCGCCCACGGCCGGATCGAAAATCCCCACATGGAAGAGGCGCTCCAGGGCCAGGAGGGCGATCGTAATGGCAACCACCGGAGTGCCAAGAACCTGAATCAGCGAGGTAGCATAGTGCGCCCAGATGAATAGCGGCAGGCGGCCCCACGTCATTCCTGGAGCCCGCATTTTGTGAACGGTGACGATGAAGTTCAATCCGGTAAGAATGGAAGAGAATCCCGAAATGAACACACCCGTGGCGGCCGTGATAACAAAAGTGTTCGAGTAGGTGCTGCTGAAAGGCGTGTAGAAGGTCCACCCTGTGTCCACTCCGCCCAGGGCCGCCGCCGTCAGCGCGAACAGTCCACCGGCGATGTAAATGTACCAGCTCAAAAGGTTTATCTTCGGGAATGCCAGATCTTTGGCCCCAATCATCATGGGCACCAAGAAATTCCCAAGCGTGGCAGGAATCGAGGGGACCAGGAAAAAGAAGACCATGATGACCCCATGCATGGTGAAGAACTTGTTGTATGTGTCGGAATTTACCAGATCGCCGGCCGGTGTCAGCAGTTCAATCCGCATCAGGACCGCGAAGAGGCCGCCGATGAAGAAAAACAGCGTGATCGAGATCAGGTATAAAATCGCGATACGCTTGTGATCGGTGGTGAAGAGCCACGACTTCCAGCCGTACTCCTCATTCAGGTAATTCGGTTTTTCTATTGCGACAGGATCTTGAAGAGTTGTACTTAAGGTTGTACTCATTTCTTACCGTCCGTTCTAACGTTCCGCCGCACAGCCTGATTGGTTGCTCCAGACCGGCCCGGAATCGGAGTCATGCCGGTCCCCTCGGTGGAGAGTCCACCCACGCCGCCGGCGATCGGCCTACCCGTCCCGGCGCCCGTCTGGTCAAGTCCGATAACGCCAGTCTTCTTGGTCGCCAGGGACTTGATATAAACGATCAACTGAAGAATTCCTTCTTCGCTGATCTGACCCTGGAATGTCGGCATCACGTCGGCCTTGAACCCCGATACGATCTTCGCATTCGGGTTCAGAATCGACTCGCGAATGTAGGCATCGTCCGCTACGACAGTCTTGCCGTCCTGCAGAAGCACGCGCGATCCGTACACCCCGCGCATAATCGGGCAACGGCCCTGCTCATCCAGCAAGTGGCAGGTGCTGCATCCCATCTGCTGGAAAAGCTTCTCGCCCTGCGATGCCATGGAGCCTTCCGCGCCGCCTCCGGACAGCCAATTCTCGTAGTCGGCCGGGTTCATGGCGGTCACCCAACCAATCATCCCGGAGTGTTCGGTGCCGCAATACTCAGCGCAAAAGAGATGATAGCGGCCGGGCTTGGTAGCGGTGAACCAAAGGTAGTTAGGGCGCCCTGGCACGACGTCGTGTTTCACGCGAAACGCGGGAATGAAAAAGCTGTGGATAACATCCTCGGAGGACATGGTCAGCTTTACAGGCTGGCCGACCGGAACGTGCAACTCGTTAATTTCGCGCTGTCCGTCCGGATACTGCACCTTCCACATCCACTGCTTGCCCACCACGTACACGTCCATGGCGTTGGCGGGAGCAATGGCGTTATCGAAATAAACCTTAGTGCCCCAGAAGAACATCACCAGCATCACCAGGAAAGGGAGTACGGACCACGCGATTTCAAGACGAAGCGAGCCGTGAATGGGCTTCGGCACTTCGTTCGCGGATTTTCTCCGGTACTTTATCGCAAAGGTGAACACGGCCGCGAAGATCAGCAACGTCATCACGGCGCTCACTATCACCAGGAACGCGTAAATCGCATCGACCTGCCCGGCATTGGTGGAAGCGGCGTCCGGGAAGAACGGGATTTCGAAGGAAAGAAACATACTAAGCATGGTTAGCCTTTCGCTCGCGGCGGAACATCACTACCAGGAAAGTGCCCAACGCAAGCACCGTGGCCGAAGCGGCCCCACGGAGAACGTTCGCGATAATCACCCCGTATTTTCCGGTGGCCGGATCATAATGAAAGCAGAACAGCATCAACTGATCGACCGCTGTCCCGATTTTATTATTCGAAGCCTCCACCAGCCCAAGCCGCAGATCTTTGGGCGGATAGACGATCCCGTAGAAGTAGCGGGAGATCTTACCTTCCGGGGTCAACACGACGATCCCGCTGGCGTGCGCAAACTGCTTGCTGATCGGATCATAAACATAATGGAAACCGACCGAGTCCGCTAACTTCCGGATGTTTTCTTCTTTGCCCGTCAGGAAATGCCAGCCCTCCAGCGCGTGTGGCCGCGTGTACTTTTCAAGATACGTGTCCTTTTTGGCCATCGCCAACTGAGGCGTCTCGCGCGCGTCGAAGCTTACCGTTACCACTTCGAAATCTTCACCCGCGCTCAACGAGATGTTGCGCATGGCCTGCGCCAGCCCGTTCAATTCCATATTGCACAGCATCGGGCACTGATAATAGACCAGCGCTAGAATCACCGGCTTCTGACGAAAATACTGGCCTAACCGGACCGTCGCCCCGGCTTCATTCTTGAAAGTGGCTTCCAGCGGGACTTGCTGGTTCAGGTTCTGATCGAAGCGGACCTTCTTGATCAAGGCGGGCTGCTGACCCGCCGGCAGCATCGGCTGGCAAAACGCCGCTGGCGCTAGTAGAAGCCCTGCTATGAAACACCGCTTTGCGATGCGCCGGAACACTTACTTCGCGGCTCCCTTCTTGGCTGGCGTCTTAACATTCGCCGCGGGCTTGGCCGGCTCAAGCTTGCCGCCATACGGCCCCTGTTGAGCAACCATATCCATGGCCTTGTCGATCGGAATGTGCACGATCCCGTTCTTCTGATCCTGCCAGCCGTAATGACTCAGCACGTTGTCTTCATGTGCGCGCAGCACTTGCAGCTCTTCGTAAGGCCTCACCTGTAAACGCGGCTCGGGCGGAAGTTGTCCCGGAATGGCGAACGGAGAAGCCGCCTGTTCGCTACTCTCTTTCTGGTCGGCGGTCTTGATCACATTGAAGATGCCCCAAACGATCACATAAATAACGATGGTGGCCACGGCCAGGCCGACAGTGCTCCACGCAATCAGCTTCACATTGGCTTCACGATGCTCGTGGCCCGATCCGTTCGTGCTCTGGTTGATAGCTTGGTCCATGTTAAACCTCGCTCTGCAAAGGAATGTTACCGAGCCTCGGATCGTGCAGCGGTAGCAGGGGACGCAGCTTCAACTGACCCAGGAACGCCCAGATCCAGATACCGCCCAGCCCAATCGGCGCGACGATGTCCATCCAGTGAATCCAGAACTGGCGTTGACGGAAAGCGGGCTCCACCACCCAGAAGATATCAATGAAACGAACGAAGATCATCCAGATCGCGACACGGTACAGGATTCTGGGATTCTTTTTGACGAAGCGCATCAACAACAGGACGAACGGCACACAAAAGTGGAACAGTCCGAGGAAAACGCCAATCGCGCCCCAACCACCCGTAAAACGCCGGATATACCAGGGAATTTCTTCGGGGAGATTGCCGGCCCACATGATCAGGAACTGCGACAGGTTGAGATACGCCCAGAGCATCGTGAACGCCAGCATGAGGTTGCCGAGATCGTGATAGTGCTGAATCTTGAGCAGCCCCTCGAAGGGCTTCCGCTTGGAAAGAATCACAAGGAGGGCAATCGCGAACGCCAAGGTCTCAAGCACTTGGCCTATCAGGAACATAGCGCCATACACAGTCGAAAACCAGTGCGGCTCCAGCGACATGATCCAGTCGAAAAAAGCGAACGATGCGAGCAATACAAAGATCAACAGGGCCGGCGCGCTAAATGAGCGCATGCGGTCCGTCAGCGCGAGGTCTCCCGTTCGGTCCTGTTCTGTGGACAGACGGGCCAGGCGCCACGAGACCAGAATCCAGAAGCCAAAATAGAAAAGCGAGCGGCCGATGAAGAACGGCACATTCAGGTAGGCCGCCTTCAACTGGATGCTGGGATCGTGCTGCCCTTCCGGCCGCGCCCATAAATAGAGCGTCTGAATGCCGAGAAAAAGTATGGGCAACAGGAAAACGAAGGTGACGGGAAATGTTTTCGTCCCCGCTTCAATGAAGCGTCGAATTACCACGCCCCAGTTTCCACCCACTACGTTGTGCATCAAAAAGATTGCGAGGCTGCCAATGGATAAACCGTTCCAGAAGAGGAAGGCGAAAAGATACGACTGGAAAAACTGATCGCGATTCGTAAAGAACCCAATGAGACAGACGGCAATACCCACGGCGCCGATCAGCAACGCTATGCGCTGGATGCGCTCCAGGTCCAGTCTCAGGGGTTCACTCGGATTCACTATTTCTTCTCCTGATCGGGCTTGGGCGTAGCGGATGAGGGGGGCGCAGCGGGATTGGCGGGCGGCCCGTTAGTTATTTGTGGCTGCTGCTGGTTAGGCGGATTTTGTTGCGGAGCGGCATCCAACTTCTGCTTTTCTTCGGCGGGCAATTCAGCGGCACTCGCGCCTTCAGCCACTTGCAGCGCGCGGATGTAGGCGGCAATCCGCCAACGGTCGTCTGGTACCACCCGTGAAGCATAGCTCGGCATAGCGCCGTAGCCGTTCGTCATTACGTCAAAGAAGTGTCCCACCGCTATGTCTTTCAGACGTGGAATGTGATACGACGGGGGCTGCCGGAAGCCGCGCTTTACAACCATTCCGTTGCCATCACCCAGGCGTCCGTGGCAGGGAGTGCAGTAGATGTTGAAGCGCTCCTGTCCGCGGGTCAGATCTTCGCGGGTGATGGGAAACGGGAAGGCTGTCACGTTGTTTTCTCCCGCTTTTCCCGTATAACGCGCCGCATCCACACGCAAGTGCCCGCGGGCGACGGTGCCCTCAATCTGCGGACGGGCGGAGCGGTGGTCTCCAAAAAACTCACTCTCATGCAGGGGCTTGTATTTGGGCTGGTTATGCATGTCCTGCCGGCAGGCCGTGGAAGCAGCCGCCAGGGCTACGGCTAGGAGGGCCGCTCTATTTCTCAACTTCGGCCACCTCCAGAGCATTCATTTCCGTCAGGAAAGCCTTGGTCTGCTGTAAATCGAACTTCGGATCGTCGGCTTCGATGCACAGGAAGAAGCGATCAATCGAAGCGCGCTCCGCAAAAGTCGGGTTGTTAAAAACCGGATGATAGGGCTGAGGCAGTCCGTTCATCGCGAGCATTCCGAACACGGCGGTCAACGAAGCAAGGAGCACAGTACATTCGAAAGTCACCGGGATGTAGGCGGGCCAGCTATTCATGGGACGCCCCGCCACGTTATGCGCATATGCGATAGTGGTGATCCAGTACAGCAGGCCAAAACCGCCGCCGCACCCGAGCACACCACCTACCAGCACAGAAGGAGCCACCCAATGGCGGGTGACCCCAATCGCCTCGGCCAGCCCTTCTATCGGAAGCGGCGAGTAGGCATCCATCTTTCGGTACCCGGCACTGTAGGCGCGTTGGGCCGCCGCAATGAGCTGATCGGGTTCCTCAAACTCGGCCATGACGCCATGCAGGCCGTGGCGATCCCAGAAGCTTTCACTCATAGCAGGACTCTCTGTCCCCCTCCCTCGCGGTCGTGGCTCGGCAAGATGTTGTAAATCTGTGGACTCCAGTCCGAGCCGCGCGCGCCAGCAAGCGATTTTTGGCCTCTTTCATCATCCTGCTAGTCTCCATGGGTCGGCGACAAACTCGGGTTCGGCGCTGCCGACCCATGAGGGTGCGGATGCATGTGCAGGTGATGCAGCACTTCCCGCATTTCAAAGATCGAGATGGCCGGTAGTACCTTCACGAACAGGAACATCAGTGTCAGGAAGAAGCCGATGGTTCCCGCAAAGATGGCCCAGTCAATCGAGGTCGGGTAGTAAACTCCCCAGGAAGAGGGCAACCAGTCGCGATGCAAGCTGGTGATGACGATGACGAAACGTTCCAGCCACATGCCCATGTTGACCACCAGCGAAATTGCGAAAATTTTCGGAATGGTCTGGCGCCACGATTTGGACCACAGTAACTGTGGAATCAAAATATTGCAGAGAATCAGCGCCCAGAACGACCAGGCATACGGACCCAGCCACGCCCGGTTCGCGTACATGAAACGCTCGTAGAAGTTGCCGCTGTACCAGGCGATGAACGCTTCCATTGCGTATCCGTAAGCCACGATAAGGCCTGTGCCCAGCATCACTTTCGCCATCGCGTCAATGTGCCGCAGAGTAATGATGTCTTCCAGGTGGAACCACTTGCGCGTGGGAATGATCAGCGTCAACACCATCGCGAATCCCGAATAGATGGCGCCCGCGACGAAGTACGGCGGGAAAATTGTCGTGTGCCAGCCGGGCAAAATGCTGATCGCAAAGTCGAAACTAACGACGGTATGAACTGAAACCACCAGAGGCGTGGCCAGGCCGCCCAGCAGCAGGTAGGCCATCTGGTAACGCGCCCAATGCCGGGCCGATCCTCGCCAGCCGAGCGCGAAAATGCCGTAAAGTCTTTTCTTCCACAAGGGCAGCGAGCGATCCCGCATGGACGCCAAATCGGGGATCAGGCCGACATACCAGAACAGCAGCGAAACAGTCAGATAAGTGGACACCGCGAAAACGTCCCAGATGAGTGGGCTGCGTGGCTGTGGCCACAACCACATCGTATTGGGATAGGGCATCAACCAGTAAAACAGCCATGGACGGCCCAGGTGCAGAATGGGAAACATGCCGGCCTGTGCGACGGCAAATAACGTCATCGCCTCAGCGAACCGGTTGATCGAGGTCCGCCAATCCTGCTTCAGCAGCAGTAGAATCGCAGAGATCAAGGTGCCGGCATGACCGATACCGATCCACCAGACGAAGTTAACGATGGCGAATCCCCACGCTACAGGGATCATAATGCCCCACACTCCGACGCCTTTGTAGAGCAGCAGCGCGGCGCCGTACAGCAGCGCCTGCATCATCACGAACGCGATGCCCAACCCGATAAACCACTGCCAGGGTGTCCGCTTTAGCGGCCGGAGCGCGACATTGGCAATCCGATCGGTGACGGTCTCGTAGGTGTAGCCCGGGCCAACGATCTTGTGGATACCCGGGTCAATGGCTGGCTTGTCTAGTTCATCGATTTTCAAGCGCTAACCTCTCTCGATCTCGGGATTCGGATTGCGAAGCCGTGCCAGGTAGGTGGTGCGCGGACGTACGTTCAGCTCCTCCAGAAGGCTGTAATTCCGCATCTGGACTTTCAGCTGCGCGACCTTGCTCTTAGGATCGTTGATGTCCCCGAACGCGATCGCCTGGGTGGGACAAGCCTGTGCGCACGCGGGCACAATCTCCCCATCCCGGACACGCCGGTTCTCTTTCTCCGCCTCGATTTTGGCGCCATTAATGCGCTGAACGCAGTAAGTGCACTTCTCCATGACGCCTCGGCTGCGAACCGTCACGTCGGGGTTGCGCATGGGATAAAGGCTCTGGGTGTCCCAATCCGAATAGCGGAAATAATTGAAGCGCCGGACCTTATAAGGGCAATTATTGGAGCAGTACCGCGTGCCCACACAGCGGTTGTAAATCATCTGATTGAGGCCCTCGCCACTGTGCACTGTGGCGGCTACCGGACAGACCAGCTCGCAAGGCGCATTCTCGCAGTGCATGCACGGCACCGGCTGGAAATACAACTCGGGATCGTCAATGCTGCCCTTGAAGTAGCGGTCCACACGTATCCAGTGCATGTGCCGGCCCTTGGACACCTGATCCTTCCCCACAACTGCAATATTGTTCTCGGCTTGGCAGGCGATCACGCATGCACTGCAACCGACACAGGCATTCTGGTCGATCGTCATGCCCCATTTGTATCCTTCATAGCGGTAATCCGGATACAGCGTCATGTACTTCGGGATCGGCTTGTCTTCTTCGTTAGCGAACCCGGGGGTCTTCTTATATTCTTTGAGGGTCGAGATCCTAACCGGCTCGCGCTCCTCCATGGTTTGCGTATGCTGGGTCGCTGCAAAATGGCATTCCGCGCCCGTCTTGCGGATCTCCAAACCTGTTCCGTTGAAGGACTGCTCGGCCGTCTGCAGCGCATAGGCGTTGAAGCCGATGTCGTTGCAGACTTGGCCGCCCCGGGTCCGCCCGTAGCCGAAGTGGAGCGTAACGGAGTCGGCAGCCATGCCGGGAAGAATCCATACTCCGCCCGTGACGCTGCGGCCCCGGTACTTCAATTCGACCATGTCGTTGGTCTTCAGGCCGAGCCGCTGTGCGGTAGCCGGACTGATCCACACCGCGTTGTCCCAAACCATTTTCGTCTCGGGCTTGGGACACTCCTGGAGCCACGAATTATTCGAGAACGTTCCATCCCAAATGGTCGGATCGGGCCGGAAGGAGACTTCGATGCCCTGCACGTCCGCGGCTCGATTGGCCGGCGCGGGCGGCGCTTTCGCACTGACGGAGACCGGCGCGGCAGCCGTGTTCGCTACCACGCCATCGTGCAGCGAGGTTTGCCAGAACACGTCGAAGTCGGTGTCGGGACGATTGCCTTGCCAATTCTGCCGCACCGTGTCGTGGGCCGATTGTTCCGATTGACCGCCTAGGACGGTTAGCACTTCAGCCGCAGTCTTCCCGCCGTACAAGGGTGCGATCAAAGGCTGGATGAAGGTAACCGTGCCATCGTAGCCGCGAGTATCCCCCCAAGATTCCAGATAATGCGCCTCCGGAAGATGCCACTCGCACATCGCAGAGGTCTCGTTATCGTAGAGGCTCAAGTGCAAGCGGAGCTTAGCTTTTTTCAGAGCCTCGGAGAATTTCAGGTCCGCGGGAACGTTGTACACGGGATTGCCGCCCAGAATCACCAAGGTGTCCACCTTGCCGGCGTTCAGGTCGCCTATCAGCTCCCGAATGGACTGAAGTTGATCCACCGGATTGGCCTCAAGCGGCTCCGTGTACGTCACAGTCTGGCCCACGTTGCCGAGTGTCTGGTTCATGGCGTGCGCGAGCGCATGTACCGCAGCGGGTTGAAAAGAACCCGCCACCACCAGGCTGCGACCGCGACTGGCTTGCAAATCTTTGGCCATCACAGGAACTCCTTTGAACGGGGTGCCTGCATTGCCCGCGCCACCCACGCCAAGTGCTGCCGCTAACTGCCACGCCACATTCTCGATCTCACTAGGCTTCAACGCCCAGCGATGATCTGCCATGCCACCGGTCGGAGACGGCGCCGATTCCACCATGTACATCCGGCTAAGAGTCGTCTGTTCCAGCGGAACGCCTTGCGCCTGGGCTGGGGTGGCCTGCTGCCCGGGGCTCTTGTCTTCTTCTGCGTGAGTCGCCCCCTGATTGCGGTAGGGAGCGTCGGGACCAGGCTGAAAGCCCTCCTGCCGGTCTTCCTTGGGGAGGTCGGTCTTAGTGATGTTCGTCAATACGCGCCGGCGGTCGGAAAATTCCCGCGCGTACCTCAGGTTTCCAGGACCGCACGAAAGGAAATCGGCATCCAGCGAAACGATTACGTCGGCTTTGTCGAAATGGTAGATGGTATTCACCGGACGCCCGAATGCCATCTGCGCCCCGGCTACTGCGGCGTGCCCGAACATCGGCTCCCACTGATACCACTTCGCCGCCGGAAGCTGTTTCTGGACATCCTTGAGCTGGTTGCCGAGAGTGGGCGAAGTCACCGTCTCCGTGAGAATACGGAAACCAGCGCCCTTGGTCAGGTTGGCGCGCTCGCGCTCCTGTGCCAGAGCTGCTTGAAAGCCCACCCAACTGCTGATCCGCCCGCGGTTCGTCGCAACCTGGGACCGGTCCGGATCGTACAGCGTCAGCACGGAAGCCTGATTGAAATAGTCGGAAGCGCCGAGACTGCCGGGATGATCGGGATTGCCCTCCACTTTGGTCGGCCGCCCGAGGTGACTCTCGATCAATAATCCGGTTGCCACGCCGCCCATCTGCATCGCAGTCGCGTAAAACAGCGGTTTGCCGGGAATGAACTCTTCAGGCTGCCGGACGTAAGGAACTATCGTCTCTCTGGGCTGCTTGGTGCACGCGGCCAGCCCGGCAAGCGCCATGGAAGCGCCCATCACCTTCAGAAACGTGCGGCGTTGCGCCGGCTCCAGAAAATCCGGAGCCCGATTCGGGAATTCGTCTTCCAGGAATTTCTGAAACTCGTCAGTCTCCGTTAACTCTTCCAGGCTCTTCCAATAGGTGGGACCTTTGGCCCGCTCCAGGCGAGCCCGCAGATCGTCCATGTTTAGAGCCGGCTTATCCGGCGGATTGGCATCGCCGTTGCCCAGGATGTTCAGCCCAAAGTTCTTGGAGAGATTCGTCATCGGTGGCACGTGTAGCAATCCGTCAGACTCTGAACGTGATACTTCTTGACCAGTTCCCGGCCCAGCTCCAATTGGTTGGAGGGCGCTTCGTAAGCCATATTGAAAACCTCTTCTTTTGGCCTCAGGTACTTCTCAGGCTGGCGGTGGCACTCCAGGCACCAGTTCATGTTCAGCGTATTGGCCTTAAACATTAGCGGCATCTTGTCGACGCGGCCGTGACAGGTTGCGCAACCGACACCTTTCGCGATGTGAATACTGTGATTGAAGTAGACAAATTCGGGCAGATCGTGCACTCGCGTCCATTGCAGCGATTCCCCCGTTCTCCAGCTCGCCCTGACTGGCTCCAGCAGCGCAGCATTCGACCAAATCTGAGAATGGCAGCTCATGCAGACTTCCGTAGCAGGCAGGCCGGCAAAATGAGACGTCTCAACGGAGGTGTGACAATACCGGCAATCGATGCCATCGTCCGTCACATGATGCTTGTGACTGAAGGGAACCGGCTGCTCTTTGACCACCGCGACGTCGGTGTTGAAAGCACCGCGGTCCAGAGTGAAAGCGGCGGCAATAATTGTTCCGGCCAGGATGACACCGCCGAAGATACTTACCTTAGAAAGGGTATTGGTACTTCGATGAAAGATTTGCGGCATTTCACCAGTCCGACTTTTAATCCTATCTCAAGTTTCACCGATTCGCAAATAAAAATTCTTGCCTGGAGAGAATTTTCGGCTTAGGCGAAGGAATCGACATATTAAGCACGGTTCACGGTCGCCTACCTTTTAGTTGTCCCTCCACGTACAACGCCGTCCCACAAGTGAACAGTGCACCTGTCCTGCAAATTGCCGATTCTCGCATGGGGCTTTATTTTTCAATAAGATTGGTAGTGGGCCAGCAGTTGCCCTGAGCAAAAGAGAATCCTATGGACATCCCTCGCGGGAAAGAAGTTGCGCGGCGTAAGCTGTTTCGGCGCATCGCCATCATTGTCGTCGTACTTGCGGCTATCCCGCTAATCACCTGGGGCTTGTCGCGCCTGAAACCGGCGGCTCCGGAAGTCGAGCTGGCAACGCTGTGGCCCGACACGGTTAAGCGCGGCCCTATGGTGCGCGAAGTGCGCGGCCTCGGCAAGCTGGTAGTGGAAGATTACATCTGGATACCCGCCGCATTTGAAGGGCGCATTGAAAAGATCAATTTCCTGCCGGGATCGCTGGTCAAGAAGCACGACGTGTTGATGATTTTAAGCAACCCGGACATGGCGCTGGCCTCCAACGATCTTGAATGGCAAGTCAAACAGGCTGAGGCCAACTACACAACCCTGCAAGTCACCCTGAAAACCGCTCAATTGCAGCAGAGGGCCACAACTGAGCAAGTGAAATCGGATCTCCTCCAATCCGAGTTGACGGCGGACCGGGACGAGCAGCTCGCCAAAGCGGGTCTCAAATCAGACCTGGAGACGAAGTTATCCGCCGCCAAGGCGAATGAACTGAAGGGCCGGTTTGCGCTCTCTACGCAGCAGCTCGATATCAGCGGTCAATCGATCCAGGCGCAACTCGGTGCGCAAAAAGTCCAGATTGAAAAGTTGAAGGCCGCTTACGCGCTCAAGAAGAAGCAGGTGGAGCAACTCGTGATTCTGGCCGGCGTAGACGGTGTTCTGCAGCAGTTGGGCGCAGGGGCTCCCGCACCGCCTCTCGAAGTTGGCCAGCGCGTGGCGCCTGGAACTATCCTGGCAAAGGTGGCCCAACCCTCCAAGCTGAAGGCTGAGCTGCAGATTCCGGAAACGCAAGCAAAGGACGTCACGCTGGGTCAGGTGGCCTCCATCGACACCCGCAATGGAATCGTGGCCGGCCATGTCATGCGGAAAGATCCGGCCGCGATAAATGGAACGATTACAGTAGACGTCCGGCTGGAAGGCCCGATGCCCGATGGGGCGGTTCCAGATCTCAGCGTGGATGGAACCATCACGATCGAGAAGCTGGCCAATGTGGTGTACGTGGGCCGGCCGGTAATTGGTCAGGCCGGAGCCAAAATCTCACTGTTTAAGCTGGATCAGACCGGCAAAGAAGCGGAGCGCGTCCCGGTGACGTTAGGGCGAAGTTCAGTGAACACGATTGAGGTAGTGGACGGCTTGAAAGTAGGCGATCGAGTGATTCTCTCGGATATGTCGGCCTGGGACGCACATAACCGGATTCGATTGAAGTAGCGGACAGCCCAAGGTTTCATAAGGACAAATAATGGAAGCGGGACAGTCGTTAATCAAAATGGATGGCGTGACCAAAGTGTTCGTCACCGACGAGGTGGAGACGCACGCTTTGGCGGGAATTCACATTGACATCAAGAAAGGAGAGTACGTTTCCATAGCTGGGCCGTCGGGTTGTGGGAAGTCCACGTTGCTGGCGATTCTCGGCCTGCTCGACTCGCCCTCGGATGGCACCTATGTCCTGAATGACAAGTCCGTTCAGAATTTGAAGCTGTCGGAACGCGCTCGCATTCGCAATCGCGAGATCGGATTCATCTTCCAGGCGTTCAACCTAATCGGCGATCTTACCGTTTACGAAAACGTCGAGCTGCCTCTCACCTATCGCGGAATGCCCGGCGCCGAGCGCAAGAAGCGCGTGTATGAGGCGCTGGAGCGAGTGGGCATGTCCCATCGGGTGAAGCATTATCCGTCCCAGCTCTCCGGGGGGCAACAACAGCGCGTCGCAGTCGCGCGTGCCCTGGGAGGGGATCCCTCGATCCTGCTGGCGGACGAACCTACTGGGAACCTGGACTCGACCAACGGCGAAGCGGTAATGGACCTCATGCGTGAACTGCACCGGGGGGGAGCGACCATTTGCATGGTGACGCACGATCCTCGCTACGCGCGCTATGCCGACCGGGGCATCCGTCTCTTTGACGGCCGCATCGTGGAAGAAAGCGTAGGAGTGGCATGATGTTACGACGCAACTTGGATGCAATAGCGATAGGTCTCGCTTGTATAGGCATGGCTATCGTGAGCCGGATCCCGCCGCCGGGTGATGCAACGGCGAGGGTGATCCGGATAGAGAACGTCGGATAGAGAACGCGGTCATGCACAACCGCTGCGCGCTCGTCGACCGGTTCCTCTCGCGCCACCAGTAGAGTTTTCCAACGTTCCGATGTCTGCCTGCCTCAGGCGCTAAGATGGCCATTGGGGCTGCTCTCAATCGGCGAAAACGCGCTCAAAGTGGACGCGGCTCGGATCGTCCGCCCTCAGGACTTCGTCTGGATACTGCTATTTGCCGGTCTTGCGATTTACGGCCCGGATCGCGAGCCGCCTACCATCGGAGTGCTTCTAGCTCTCTGCCTTTCCCAAATCGTGGAGCCGAAAATAGAATTTTTCTCCTCGCGTGAGGGCAGCGCAACCTCCTTCGTCATCAAGCTAGTGCTCTGCTACATTCTGATTGGCTGGACGGACGGCGTGGCCAGCAGTTATTACTGGATCTTGCTGTTCCCCGTGATCTCCGCCGCGACGGCTTTCGGTCTGATGGGAACCGTCATCTCGATCCTGGTAGCCTGTGCCGTCTACATGTCCTTTCTGCTGCTGATCGGCCCGCAGCGCTATATCGATCCGGATCAGACCAAAGAGTTTTTCCTGCGAGTGAGTATCCTGCCTGTGGTGGGCTACCTGACTCATCAACTGGCTGAATCGAAGCGGGCCGAAGCGCGGCGCTCGCAGGCTGTCGCGGAACAGTTGGTGGAGGCGAACCGAAATCTTAAGGAGGCCGAAGCAGCTGCTCGCCGGTCCGAAAGACTTGCAGCGCTGGGCCAGCTTTCGGCGGGCCTCGCACACGAGTTGCGCAATCCGCT
>JBBSHP010000007.1:0-24632 GCA_038232555.1 Bryobacterales bacterium | reverse complement strand
CGGTCAACTCTTAGTGTTTCACGAGCAGTAGATTTTTCCTAATGGCAAGGTGAGCGCCTCGTTAACTTTGAAGAACTTGCGGAGTTGGCCCGTTTCTTGCAATGCGTTCAGGCGAAGGAGCTAAACCATGAATTGGGATGTCATTGAAGGCAACTGGAAGCAGTTGGTAGGCACGGCCCGACAGAAGTGGGGCAAGCTGACCGATGATGACTGGGAGCAGTTGGCCGGCAAGAAAGATAACCTTGTCGGGAAGGTTCAAGAGCGCTATGGCATCACGCGCGACGAGGCTCATGCCCAGGCGGACGAGTGGGCGCGCGCACAGAATCTGGCGCACAGCGACGTGAAGCCCGCCAGTAAACTGTAGCTTACTTAGCAACACCGGGCAGGCTACCAAGGTGGCCTGCCTGTCCCCTTGACTTGCCCGTTCAATCCTTATATCTCTAGTTTTTGCCCTCGCCCGATCAAGAGCGTCTCGATGTTATTTCCGCGACTCTCGCCAACATCGTCCGGCAACAGGATCGATTCGATCGGCGGCTGAACCGAATGGAAGCGGCGCTCCAGTTGGCGGCAATGGAGAGCCCTGCGGCGGCGACACCTGCTCCTCCTCCCCCTCCGCCGCCTGCAGCCTTCGCAATGCAGGGCGAGCCGGCCGCCGTGGTCGAGGTTCCGGTGGAAAGGGAGACGGTGCTGTCCAGTCCGCCTCAGGCGCACACTCCCGGGCTGGAATCCCGTGTCGGGCTAACCATCGTCAATCGTGTTGGCGTGATCACGACTGTGCTGGGTATCGGCTTCTTCTTTAAGTGGGCGGTGGATAACGATTGGATCGGACCCGCCGGCCGCGTCATGCTCGGAGTGCTTGCGGCCTTCGCAACGCTGGCTGCCGCCGACGTGCTCTGGCGACGCGGGCAGCGCATATTTGCGCAAGGCATCACGGGAACCGGTATCTCGGTTCTCTACCTGTCGATCTATGCAGCTTTTGGCTTTTATCACCTGATCCCACAGAGCCTCGCATTCGTACTCATGGCGGTGACTACTGCTATGGCGGGAGCTCTGGCCATGCGCTATGACGCCCTGCCAGTCGCGTCGCTTGGATTGCTGGGTGGGTTCCTGACACCGTTTCTGCTGAGCACGGGAGAAAATCGCCCGTGGTTTCTGTTTGGGTATGTGTTGCTGTTGGACTTAGGCGCGCTCTCGCTCGCGCGGGTTCAGAAATGGCGGCTGCTCGAAATATTGAGTTTCGCGGGCACCGCCTTGCTGTACGAAGCGTGGTTGAGTAACACGCCAGCAAACAGGCCTGCGGCCGCGCATCCGGATCAAGTTGTCGGGACCTTTTACCTGCTGGCCTTCTACGCGCTTTTCGCCCTGACCACGACCCTTCAGCCCGTGTTTCTGTTCCTGCAACTGACTGCGAGCATTCCGTTCGCGGGGATCTATGACCGTGACCCTGGCATGTATTTCCCGCTGAGTCTTGTACTGATCCTGGCGGGACTGGCCATGGCGGATTGGAAGCGCTGGCGTTATGTGCCAACGGTTGCGCTGGGCTCTTTCGGGTTCTCGTACCTGTTGTGGTCGAGCGGGTTGGCTGATCCCCTGCCGACCGGGCACATCTTCCTTGGCCTGACTGGCGCGTTCCTGGCATTCTTGGCGTGGCTGCCCTGGTGGACTATGGTGCGGCAGCGCGAGGCGCGGGCCCAGGACCTGATCGTTATGGCCGTGAATGGCGGAGCGTATTTGGCCGCAAGCTATGCGATCTTGAATCCCAGCTATCACCCCTGGATGGGGCTGTTCGCAGTGGTGCTGGCGGCAATCCACCTGGCCATAGGAGCGCAACTCTGGCGAACTCGCACGGCCCAAGGACTTTCGGTAACACCGGTATTGCTGGCGCTGGGAGTCTCGTTGACGTTTCTCACTCTGGCTGCCCCAATACAGTTCACGGCGTATCGCATTACCATGTCGTGGGCGCTGGAAGCAGCGGGCCTGACGTGGATTGGAACTCGCATCAAGAACACCCCTGCGTTCACTGCCGCGGGGCTGATTTTTGTTCTTGTGCTGGTACGATTGCTGGCGATGGATGCGTGGATTTATCACACGGCTGCGGGGCATGCTCCTCTTCTGAACGAGCGCTTCGTTACCTTTGCGCTGAGTGCAGGGTGCTTGTGGCTGGCGGCCTACTGGCTCCGGCCCGAGCGCACGGCAGTGGTTTATTACCTGGCCGGACATATCGTGCTGCTCTGGACACTGACACAGGAGGTTCTCGACTGGGCAGAACGACGGAGCGGTCTGCAGGATCTGCTCAGCCTGGAGACGGTGTCCATTTCGATCCTGTATGCGATTTATGCGTTGGTACTGATCGGTATCGGGGTTGGCGCGCGCTTTGCCCTCAACCGCATCGCCGGACTAGGGCTGATCGGACTGGTGGTCCTCAAGCTGTATGTGTTTGATGTGTGGCAACTCGGCCGGCTACACCGCACGCTGGCGTTCGTGGCGCTGGGGGTTCTTCTTCTATCGACGTCTTTCCTCTATTCGCATTTTCGCGCGCTGTTGGAGAACTGGTGGAAAGATGACGAAGTCTCCCGTTAGAGCCGCACTGCTCCTGAGCGGGTTGGCGTGCCTGCTTTCCTCGAACGGCCGGGCGGATTTTACAGCGGCAAATTGGCAGTTCCGCCGGCTCATTCAGATGGATCGCACGGCATCCATGGTGACCGTCCCGATAGACCCGATCGTCTACAGAAGCTCTGAACACCTGGCGGACCTGCGGGTATTGCGTGACCACGCGGAAACTCCGGCGGAAACCCCGGCGGAAACCCCGTACGTTCTTGAGACGCTGCGGGGCACGGCGAACCAGAGTGAACTGCAGCCCCGGATGATCAACAAATCCGTGGTGTCCAAGACTGATCTGGAATTGACCTTGGACCTGGGCGCAGCTTCCCCGCACAACCGCTTACGTTTAACTACTCCGGAACGAAATTTCAAACAGCGAGTACGAATAGAAACCAGCGACGACGCCAAGCGTTGGGCCGTCGCGCGCCAGGATGGCTATATCTTTGATTTCTCCCAAGGCGACCGCCGGGTGTCGGTGCTCAGTGTGGATTATCCTGTATCCACGCGCCGGTACGTGCGGGCCACCATCTTTGGCTGGAACGATCCGGAATTTATTGAAGGGGCGCTGCTCACACATTGGATGGAGCGGGCGGACACACGTCAAACGTACACCGCTTTCAACCAGCCGGCCGCTGTTCAGGATTCCCCAACGCAGAGCACTGTTTACATCATCGATCTGGGATTCGACGGGTTGCCACACGATCAGTTGGAACTCCAGGTCGCGCCATCGTTGTTCTACCGGGCAATCGAAATTGAGACCAGCAAAGATGCCAAGGAGTGGACCTACGCCGGACAGGGCGTGATTTATCGCAGCACGGATGGAGAGTGCTTAGACATCCACTTTACGGAGATTTGGGATCGCTACCTCCGATTTCGAATCATGAACCGCGACGACCAAGCTTTGGTTGTGACGAAAGCAGCCGTCAACACGATCGTGCGCCAGGTGAAGCTACAGACCGGAGGGGCGGGCCCGTATTGGCTTGCGTATGGGAATACCGATGGCAGGCCGCCGTCGTACGATTTGAATTTCGTGATCTCGAAAACGGCTGTGGGTGAGACGCGTGCGACACTGGGCCCGCAGGAAACCAATCCGGGCTACCGGCCCAAAGCGCCCGTCGTGAAGCCGTGGAGCGACCGGCACCCGGGGATTCTGTATTCCGTTCTGGGTGTCGCGATTGCCTGCATGGGTTTTGTGACCATTCGCTTTCTGACGAAAGCGATGGGCGATCAGGGCAGCTAGAAACATATCAATGAAATTTTGTTGCGGGAGTTCGAATTCGTATAGAATCAATGGGAGGAGGTTCCATTCTAAAGATCTGCATTCTCGCCAGCAGCAGCTCCGGCAACTGTACGTTTATTGCCACGGAACGGACACGCATTCTGGTGGATGCGGGCCTCAGCAAGAAAGAGGTGGTGGCGAAGCTGGCGGCCATTGGCGAAGATGCGCAAAAACTTGACGCGATTCTGATCTCGCACGAGCATAGCGATCATGTATGCGGGTTGATCTCGCTTGCGCGGCACTGCGATTGCCCCATCTATGTCACACGCCTGACTGCGGATACTTTGCCCTGGAACGACTACACACCGCGGCTGGACTGTTTTCAGGCCGGCACCGCATTTCCCATTGGCGATATTGAAGTCCAGAGTTTCACCACCCCGCATGACGCCATCGATCCCGTCGCTTTTACCTTTACCGCGTACGGTGTCAAGGTCGGCGTAGTGACTGATTTGGGGTACCTGCCGCAATCCATCAAATATCACCTGCGCGGCGCGAATCTGTTGCTCATGGAATCCAATCACGATTTGGACATGTTGAAGGACGGACCGTATCCATGGTCCGTGCGGCAGCGCATCATGGGAAAGAAAGGGCACCTCTCGAACGATGCCACCTGCGATTTTATCCGCAACGATCTGGACACCAGCATTGATACGCTGGTGCTGGGGCATTTGAGCGAGCACACCAATCATCCGGCGCGCGTGGAGTTAGAGGCGGACCGTGCTCTGAATGGACGGCGTCTGTTTACTCGCCTGGTGGTGGCGCAGCCCCGGCAGCAAAGCGAAGTGTTCGCGTATTAGAATCTGTGTGGCACTCCAGTGTGCCACGTCCCGAGCATGATTGACCGTTATACCCGGCCTGAGATGGGCCCTATCTGGAGTGACGAAAACAGGTACGCCCGTTGGTTGGAAGTTGAGCTTGCGGCCACCGAATCGCTGGCTGAAACAGGAGAGGTTCCGGCTGAAGCGGCTCGCCTGCTGCGCGCCCATGCAGGGTTTAACATCCCTCGTATTCAGGCCATTGAAAGCGAAGTCAAGCATGATGTCATCGCTTTTACAACGGCGGTTGCCGAAAGCATGGATGCGGCCGGCCAGGGGGAGGCTTCGCGATGGCTGCATTACGGGCTGACTTCCAACGATGTTGTAGACACCGCGCAAGCGCTGGTAATCCAGCAGGCCTCTGCAATGATCGAGCGAGGTCTGGCCGAGCTATCGGACGTTCTTAAGCGCCGCGCGTTCGAGTTTCAGAACACCGTTCAGATCGGGCGCACGCACGGGATCCACGCGGAGCCGATCACTTTTGGCTTGAAGCTGGCGCTCTGGTACGACGAGATTGAGCGGAATCGCCGGCGATTCCACAGTGCTCGGGAAGAGATGCGGGTGGGTAAGATTTCAGGGGCGGTGGGTACCTTCGGTCATATTGGTCCGGATGTTGAGGAGCGCATCTGCCGCCGGCTTGGCCTGGAACCGGCTACCATAGCCTCGCAGGTTGTATCGAGGGACCGGCACGCTGCGTACGTTTCGACGCTCGCTTTGATCGCGGCGACCTGCGAGAAGATCGCTTTGGAAATTCGCCACCTCCAGCGTACGGAAGTGCGGGAAGCGGAGGAACCCTTTGCTCCCGGTCAAAAAGGCTCGTCGGCTATGCCACACAAGCGGAATCCGGTGACCTGTGAGCAGATCTGCGGACTGGCCAGGGTAGTACGTTCAAACGTACAGCCCGCGCTGGAGGATATTGCTCTCTGGCACGAGCGAGACATCTCTCACTCTTCCGTCGAGAGGGTGATCCTACCTGATTCAACAATCCTGGTAGATTATTTGTTAGCCAAAACACACTGGCTAATAGCGGGGCTGATCGTGCATGCTGATCGGATGGCTGCCAACCTGGAACTTACCAAGGGACTTATCTTTTCAGGACAGTTGATGTTGGATTTGGCAGCGGCAGGGTTATTGCGTGAGAAGGCTTACAGGATCGTTCAGGCACACGCCATGCGCTCCTGGGAGGACGGCTCCGACTTCCGAGCCGCCATAGAATCGGACCCGGTCATCACGGCTGCGGTTTCGAGAGCGGCAATCGCGGAAAGCTTCTCTGTTTCCAGGTACTTGCAAAATGTAGGCCGAGTTTTTTCAAGGGTCTTCAGCGCGGTAGAGTTGTCGTAGCCCTCACTTACTAGGGCAGAGTAGGTAAACGAACCCCCCAATTCTTCTATATCATTTGTTCTCTCTTCCGATTAAACTGTACGGGAAGGAGAAATTGTTGACGTCCACGAAGAACGGCAGCAGTCCCGATCGAATGTTGGATTTTGAGCTGGCGCGGGTGTTGTTGGTCGACGGAAATCCTACCTCCCGGTTAACTTTGCAGACGGTTCTTCGGGCCGGGGGATACCACGTGGATTCAGCGGCTTCCGCAGCCGAGGCATTTGGTAAGTTAGATGACAGTGTTTACGAGCTTGTAATCAGCGACTTGCAAATGGAATCCCCTGAAGCCGGGCTACAAGTACTAGCCCATGCGAGGATGATGGTCTATAAACCAGCCACAGCTCTAGTGACCAGTTCCCAAAACGAAGTATCTCCGAAGCCCAAGAGATCGCGGATTCTGATCAAGCCGGAAGATATTCCAGGCCTGCTGAGTAAAGTGGCGGGTCTAATCAGTAGCCGGGCCGCCCGTCGAGTAGAACGGGACATGCTGCGCATAGCAAATTAAGCGCTGGCTTCCGGCCGACTAACACTCTCTCGTCGTCTGGTATTTTTAGTAGTTAATTGTACTGTTTATTGAGGACCAAGCTTAGCTGTCTTGTCTGGCTCGCCGCCATTCTTGTCCTACCTGGCCGCCCATGCGCTCTCCAGATGAGGCGCGCATTTTGCGGTACCAAGCCCCCGATGATCTGGCTGACCAGGTGTCCACTCTTCAGCGCCAGTTGATTAACGGCGAGGCCAAACTCTCTTTCGAAGAGGGGGCGGCACCTCCGGTCCTTACTGACGCGCCTTAAGATTCCGATCTCCTCGTAAACGCTGGTATTTTCAAAGACGAGTTTGCACCCGGAGAGAGTCAGTCCGCAGACGCCACGCGCGCAGTCTACTTCAACGATGACGTATACGTCACTTGGGTGCCGGACGGCGAGGCGATTGATATTTCCGCGACCGATCCTGGCAAAGGACCGATCTTCTACATCCTGGATCAACACCAGATCGCGTCGCCGCGCTTCACCCGCTCGGATGGCCGCCTGAGCTGTCACGTAGGGCTGAGGACGATGAAAGTGCCCGGGCCGCTGCTGCGCTCGATAGTCACGAACGATCAGGGAAATACGCTCTTTCAAGTTGATGGGTTCTCCAGCGGGCACGAGAGCCTGGTGCCAAAGCGGTGAGGTGGGTGGTATGTGAGTGGGAGCTTGGCTGGCGATGTCCATCAAGGCACTTCACTCCGGGCAGGAAGAAGCGGTCCCGAGAAGTCAATCCTTGCCGGGTACCTATCGCCGCACAGTGACGTTGTGGCGCTGATGGTTCTGGCGCACCAGGTGAAGATGCAAAACCTGATCACCCGGGCCAATTACGAGACGCGTTTCGCTATGGATCCGCTGATGGCAGCTCAAAATCCGGCGTGGGCCAGACGGCGCATCGCCAATGCCGCGGAGCCGTTGATCGAATACATGCTGTTCCGCAACGAGGCGGCTTTGCGCGGAGCGGTGCAGGGCGCTTCGACCTATGCCGAAGAGTTCCAGCGAGAAGGCCCACGAGACTCTTTGGGGAGGTCTCTGCGGCAGATGGATTTGAAGACGCGGCTGTTGCGTTATCCGTGCAGCTACTTGATCTATTCCGAGAGCTTCAACGGGCTGCCACCCGCTATGAAGACCTATTTGTGACGTAGGCTATTTGAAATCCTGAGTGGAACAGACCGCACCGAGCGGTACGCTGGCATGTCCCGCCCGGATCGTCAGGCCGTGTGCGAGATTCTGCGGGAAACGAAAACCCGAGTTCGCAGCTTGGATCGAGGCCGCGCATCCTCAGCTCAAAGATCCGTGAGGCCGCACGCGCCGTCCCTCAATTCGGTAGCGGCCCCCGAGCACCAGCGCGATGGCCTCGCTATAGAGACGATGTTCCACGCGCAGGATGCGCGCTGAAAGCGATTCCACTGTATCGTCGGCAAGCACCGGCACCGCGGCTTGGGCGACGATCGGACCGGCATCGAGTCGCTCATCCACAAAGTGTACGGTGCAGCCGGAGATTTTCACGCCGTATGCAAGCGCCTGTGCTTGCGCATGCAGACCTGGAAAGACAGGCAGCAGCGATGGGTGGATGTTCAGAATGGCTTGCGGGAACTGGGTGATGATGGCAGGCGTCAGCAGCCGCATGAAGCCGGCCAGGCAGACCAGGTCCACATTCCAGCGCTTCAGCTCGCGAGCGAGTTGAAGATCGTATTGTTCCCGCGGCACACTTTGCGAAGGAAGACAAATCGCAGGCAGGCCCAACTGGCTGGCGCGATCCAGTCCGGGGGCCTCCGGGCGGTTGGAGATGACGACTGCAATTTGGGCGGGGAGCACGCCTGCGGCCACGTTGTGGGCGATCGCTTCAAAGTTCGACCCGCGGCCGGACAGCAGGATGCCGAGCTTACTCGCCATACTCAGTCCTGATAGATGACGCGCGGGCCGGTTGACTCTACAACGCTGCCAACGTACCGCCAAGGTTCTTTGAGCTTGCTCAGGATGTCGAAAGCCATTTTGCACTTACGCCTGGGGACAACGAGAATCATTCCGATACCCAGGTTAAAAGTGCGGCGATAGTCGTCGAGCGGGATGTTTCCGATTCGGCGCAGCTCTTCAAAAATAGGCGGGATCGGCCATTGCGAGACCACAATCCGGGCTGCTAAGCCTCTCGGAAGCATGCGGGGAGCGTTGCCCGTAATGCCGCCCCCGGTGATATGCGCCGCCCCTTTCAGACAATGGGCTTTTATTAATTCGCGAATCGGCTTGAGATAGCTGCGGTGCACTTTCATCAACTCGTCTGCTAGTGGCTGATCCAACTTGCGGCCTGCCACTTCAAACAGCAGTTTTCGCGCGAGCGAATAACCATTGGTATGCAGCCCGTTCGACTCGATTCCGAGCAGCGCGTCCCCCGGCTGAATGGACTGGCCGGTCAACATGGCATCCCACTCTACCGCACCCACGATGAACCCTGCCAGATCGTACTCGCCATGTTGATACAGCCCTGGCATCTCCGCAGTCTCTCCACCGATCAGAGCACAGCCGTTCTGGCGGCAACCGCGCGCAATGCCCGCAATCACTTGCTCAACGGTCGCGGCATGCAGCGTACCGGTAGCAAAATAGTCGAGGAAAAACAGGGGCTCGGCGCCTTGCACGGCGATATCGTTCACGCAATGATTTACCAAATCTTCGCCGATCGTATTGTGGCGCCCCGTCATGAAGGCCAGCTTGAGTTTCGTCCCGACCCCATCCGCCGAGCTGATGAGCACGGGTTTTTTGAAACCGGCGAGACGGAAGCCCGCTCCGAAGCTGCCGATATCTGTTAACACACCGGGAGTGAAGGTGCTGCGGGCGTGCCGGCGAATCAAGTCCACCGCGCGATCGGCTTCGTCGATATCAACTCCTGCCTGCTTGTAACCGATTCGCTTGCGCGACGCCATTATAGAAACCACTATAATAGGCGATCACCTGCATGAAGAAACTTCTGTTTGTGTTTTCGGTAATAAGCACCGTTTTTGGCGAGGTTCCAGGAGCGATTGCGATCCACAATGCTCGCATCATCCCGGTGAGCGGGCCGGCGATTTCGCGTGGAACGGTAGTGGTTCGAAACGGATTGATCGAAGCGGTAGGCGCGAATGTCAGTGTACCCGCCGACGCCTGGGTGATTGAAGCGGAGGGGGCTGACAGTTTATCCCGGACTGATTGATGCCCTGAGCACTTTCGGAATTCCAGATGCGGCGGCTGCGGCGGCTGGCGGGCAGGGCAGGGGGGTCGGGAACGCCCCCGCGAAGCCTGTGACACCCACTCCCCAGACAGTGGTCGCAGCCGCGGTTAGCTCGGTTGCTCGCGGCCCCGAAGACCGGCCGAACACGACCAGTTGGGTGAATGCTGCCGACCTGATTCGGACCACTGATCCGAGATTGGAGTCGGCCCGCTCCGCTGGTTTCACGACCGCCGTTACGTTTCCCACGCGCGGCATTTTCGCGGGACAAGGAGCCGTCATCGATTTAGCCGGCGAAAAGCCCGGCCAGATGATTGTGGCCGAGCCGGTGGGTCAATATCTCACGCTCGCATCGAGCGGATTCGGGGGAGGCTATCCTGGGTCGCTGATGGGGACCATCGCGTACATCCGCCAAGTCTACCTCGACGCGGATCATTATCGAGTCGCGAAGCAGTGGTACGCAACACACCCGCGAGGCGTGCCGCGTCCCGAGTATGATCGCGCTCTCGAAGGCGTGCTGAGCTCGCCCCGAATTCTGCTGCCGGCTGCCCGCCGGGTGGATGTGGACCGGATCATCCGGTTCGCGGTCGAACTAAAACAGAAAGCGCTGCTGTATGGCGTCATGGAGAGTTATCGCTCCGCCGACCTACTGAAGAAAGCGGATGCGACCGCCTTGATCAACCTGAGATGGCCGGAAAAGCCGCTGGACGGGGATCCCGAGTACGTGGAGAACATGCGCGTGCTGGAAATTCGGGACAAGGCTCCGAGCGGACCTGGAATGCTGGCCAAGAACGGCGTGAAGTTCGCGTTTTATTCGGGCGGAATCAGCCGGCGCAGCGATCTGTTCAAGGCCGTGAAGCGCGCCATCGATGCAGGCCTGTCCGCCGACGATGCCGTGCGCGCGATGACCTTATCGCCAGCCGAGATCTATGGGTTGGCCGATCGCATGGGCAGCATCGAACCTGGCAAGATCGCGAATCTCGTAGTGACCAAGGGCGACCTGTTCCAGGAAAGCACCCAGGTTGAGTACATCTTCGTCGATGGAGTGAAGTTTGAACCCCTCCCGGAGCCGGCACCGGATCCGCAAAGACGGCCAGCGCCAACCGGGGCAGAGCGTCCCGTTCAGGACGACATGCCAGTGCGAACCTCACCATCTCCGGAATCCGTGCAGCCTGTGCCGCAACCCACACCGGCAGCGCCCACACCGCCGATCCCACCGGCAGGAGCTTAAAAAATGAAGCACTTCTTATATGGACTAGTTCTGGCTGCACCGCTTGTGGCGCAGGTTGTCGTCATTCAGAACGCCACCGTTCTTCCGGTCACCAAGCCTGAGTTTCAAGGCTCCATCGTGCTGCGCGACGGCAAGATCGTTCAAGCTGGGGAGAAAGTGTCGGTTCCCGCCGGGGCTCGCGTGGTAGATGCCTCTGGCCAGTACGTGATGCCCGGCATCATCGATTGCCACTCCCATATTGCGGCAGACAGCATTAATGAAGGTAGCGTCTCGGTGTCATCCATGGTGGGCATCGAAGATGTGCTGAATCCGGACGACATCGGAATTTATCGAGCCTTGGCTGGCGGGATCACGACCGCTAATATTCTGCACGGCAGCGCCAACTCCATTGGCGGGAAATGCACTGTGTTGAAAATGCGCTGGGGCAAAGACGCGCACGACATGATTTTCCAGGGGTCGAAGCCCGGGATCAAATTTGCATTGGGGGAGAATCCCAAGCGCGCGGGCAATTCGAGCGGACTGCGGGGCGTCGCGACAAATCTGCGCTATCCCGCTACCCGGATGGGCGTGGAAGACGTCATTCGCGAAGCTTTCAATGAAGCGAAACTGTATCAGCAAAGCTGGCGCGATTACAACGCCAAGGCAGCGAAGAACGAGGCGGCCATCCCTCCGCGCAGGGACCTGAAGCTGGAGCCGCTGGTGGAAGTACTCGAAGGCAAGCGTCTGGTGCACGCGCACTGCTATCGCCAGGACGAAATCCTTATGCTGTTGCGCGTGGCGGACGATTTCGGATTCAAGATACGCACATTGCAACATGTCCTCGAAGGGTACAAAGTAGCCAAAGAGATCGCGGCGCACGGCGCGGGGGCTTCCACCTTCAGCGATTGGTGGTCCTACAAGCTGGAGGCGTTCGATGCCATCCCGTACAACGCCGCCATTATGACCCGCAAAGGCGTGCTGGTATCGCTGAACAGCGACGACGCGGAGCTGATGCGGCACTTGAACGACGAGGCGGCCAAGACCATGAAGTACGGCGGCCTCAGCGAGACCGAAGCGCTTGCGCTGGTCACCATCAATCCGGCCAAACAACTGATGATCGACAATCGCGTGGGATCGATCGAATTAGGCAAGGACGCCGACCTGGTGATTTTCGATAAGCATCCACTCTCGAATTACGCGAAGGTGCAGAAGGTTTTCATCGATGGCCAATTGTATTTCGATCGCGACAAGGACTTAGCCGACCGGCCGATCCGGGAAGCTGAAAAGAAGAAGCTGCTCGACAAAGAGAAAGAACAACAAAGGAGAACTGCCCCGCCGATGTCCCGGAGACCCTCGTGAGAGCTCTCGCCTTCTTCGCCATAGCGGCCCTACCTCTGGTGGCGGCCGATGACAATTTCCTCATCCACGGAGCGACGGTGCATCCGGTGGCGGCTGCTGAAATTCAGAACGGCTCGGTCCTGGTTCGTGACGGCAAGATTGTGGGTGTAGGCCGGAATCTCTCGGCACCCAAGGGCACGCGTCTGATCGATGGCAAGAGATTGCACGTATACCCGGGCATGATCGATTCCGGCACTGAATTGGGATTGGGAGAAATCGGTTCGATCCGTGAAAGCAGCGATACCGGTGAACTCGGCACATTTAATCCGCAGCTTCGCGCCGAGATTGCGATCAACGCCTCCAGCGAACATATTCCTGTCGCGCGCGCGAATGGAATCACCAGTGTAATCACTCTGCCGATGGGCCCGGCGGGCGACATGCAGATGATGAGGCAAGGCGGCGGGGGTGGCAATCCGATCATTGGCGGTCAGGCGGCCCTGGTCCATCTGGACGGTTGGACTTGGGAGGAGATGAATATCAAGAAGACGGCGGGCATGACCATGCGATTTCCTGCGATGCTGTCGCGGCCGGGCCGCTTCTCGGATGCCGAAGATGTTCCCGCTGCTTTTCGCGGGCCCAGCTTTGCCGACAGCAAGAAGGCTTACGAGGCGCAGCTCCGCGAATTGAAAGAGTTCTTCGAACAGGCCCGCCGCTACCAGAAGGCGAAGTCCGCCAAGGTGCCCGGCTTCAAGCCCGACCTTAAATTTGAAGCGATGCTGCCGGTGCTGGAAGGCAAGGTGCCGCTGGTCACCATGGCGAGCCGTGAGCGGGCGATTCGCGAGGCCGTTCAGTTTGCCGATCAGCAAAAGGTACGGCTGATCATCGCGGACCCGCACGAATTGGGCAAGATGGGTCCTCAGCTCAAGGCCAAAAACATCCCAGCCATTCTCGGCCCTACTTTGGCTCTTCCAGAGCGCGAAGACGATGCCTACGATGCGGCATTTACGTTACCGAATGAGTTCCACAAAGCCGGAGTCAAGTTTGCCTTCGGGACATTCAACAACCAATTCACGCGAAACCTTCCGTACCAGGCGGCCACTGCGGTAGCTTTCGGACTACCTTACGAACAAGCTCTCAAAGCAGTTACACTCAACCCGGCCGAGATATGGGGTGTTGCAGACCGAATTGGGTCGATTCAAGAAGGCAAATGGGCCGACCTGATGGTGACCGATGGAGACCCGCTCGAGACCAGGACTCAAGTCAAGCAACTCTTCATCAAGGGGAAAGCGGTCGACCTTGACAACAAGCACAAGCGTTTGTACGAGAAATACCTGAACCGCCCCTAACAACTTGTTTCAAAAGTCTTCGCGTTTTGTGAAACAATTCGCGTGATTGCTTCACACTCCGGTATTGCGCCCACCCGTTACTTATGAACAACAGACAGCTCTCGATTCAGGCGCTGCTAATCACCGCGCTACTTTTTTCGCTCTCGCTTTGCGCCTGGGCTCAGCCCTCAGACACAGTGAACTCGCCCAAACCCGCGAAAGGCGGTATCTATCTTTACAACCAGCGACTGGATCAGCAGGCCCAGCAGGTCCAAAAGATGGCGGCTGATGTGACCAACAGTCAACTTCTCGACGCCGAGCTCGCGAACCTCGATAATCTCTCCCAATACTCAGCTGAGCGAATCTTCTCCAGCGCCCGCCGCGCCGCGATGACGACTCTGAACTCGATCATTGTCTGGGACCAGATGAAAACCCGCGTGAAAAACTGGCAAGACACTCTGCTCACCGTGAAGCCGGAGGACTGGACCGCCGCGCAGGCTGCCTTGAAGAAGCAGATCGACATATCTCAGAGCGAAATCAAGGCGCTTAAAGATGCTCTTGCCCAAGCGGGCAAAGTACCGCCGATCCTGGAGGACTTCTCATCGGCCTCGGATGCGGACGACTTCTTCGGATTCGCGCACGATCTCGTAGCGAAAGAAGCCGGTGGTATGGACGGGGTTACAACCGTCGATGTCCGGGTAGCAAAACGACTAACGGGGACCGTCGCCAAAGTAGCCAGTATCCTCAAAGAACTCTACAATCCGGCCAATATTGCGACCTCCTCCGCTGCGGTTCGCGATATGAAGCTCAATCTGCTTAAGGCGGAATTGCAACATATCACCGCTGAAGCCAGAATTCAGGCCCGAAGAGAAGCGGCGTTTTCCGATATCAGACGCCTGGCGACCTCCGTAAGCGAGGCGATCGCCTGCTTACAAAACGGTACGACAGTAGCTGGCCGCGTTTGCCTCCCCTCGCTGGCGAACCGGGCGCCGATCAATTTGGCGGCGGACCACGCGGCCAAAGATCCTGAGCAAATTCAGAATACTTTGCGCCGCTTTGTTCGCCGGGCCGTCGTGGCCCGCCAGGCTGCCGATGCCTGTCTCAACGCGCAACTGGGCGGAGCGGCACAAGATTGTTTCAACGTAGACACGGCTGCTTCCGACGAGAAGCAGAAGTTGCAGTACATCGTGTACGCATTACAAAACTGGTCGGCACTGACTGCCCGTGTCGCAACTCCCAGCCGTTTAGCTTCAGCTCGCCTGGCTCAGGAAGAGCGCCGTTACTCGATTCAGCGGGACGCCATCATGGCGCGCAGCTATGAAGCGATCGTGGGCACGGGCGCACAACGTCTGGCGGCTTATTACAAGGGTGGCCTCAAGCCGGAAACTCTCGCGCAGTTTGTTCAAGCCTTGTCCACCGCAAGCCTGATTCCGACCATCGCACTCAAATAGATCCATGAAAATCATTTCGCTTGTATCGATTCTTGCAGCTACCTTGCTAACTACCGGGTGCGGTGACAACGCTGTCCGCACTTATGCAAAGACGTTGAGCGAGATTCTCGTACAATACGGCTCGCAATTGGATGCACGTATCAAGTCCGACCAACGGCTGTACCGCGATCTGGGTCAGGTATTTGCGGTCGAGGCGGAGCGCGACGTCTATGAATCGTTGATGATCGAGCGGCAGCAACAATCCTTTCACACTGCGAATCTGCTGATAGAGGAGAAAGCCGTTCTTAGCGACGTCAATGACATCGGACGTAAAACGGCGGTGTCCGAATTAGATCGCACGCGCGCCTACTTCGAGGCTGAGATGGCCGGCCCAGAGAGGTTCACACCTGCTCTCAAAGCTTTGCAGGTAGACGCCAAGAAGATCGATGCCCTGAAGAAGGCTTTGGATGATCTTGCGACCGCGCCAGCGTTGAAGGATCGGCTTGACGACCTGATCGCTTTTCGTGACGCATTCCAGACCGAGTTCGATCTGCAGGCTTGCAAAGATCTGTCCGGGCGTGTGGCAACCGCCACCGAAGGCCTGGCTGACTTGAATGATGAGAAGCTATCGTCCCCGCGTGACCCTGCCCTCGATAAGAAGATCGCCACGGTAGAAGGTCAAATCGCCAAGTGGCAAGCACAGTTCAAGAGCCAGAAGTGTAAGTAAGTAGGAGGAGAAAACAATGGCGCCGGCCCGCAAAGACAAGTCTGGCAAGCTCCTGGAAAAACCCGGTTCACTAACAGCGAAGTTCGCGAAGATCCATAGGACTGCGAGGGCCGACATCGCCGAGCGCCCGGCGCAAGCGCACGGCTTGGCAACCGGCCCGAGAGAAGCCAGTGCTGGACTGGCATTGGGAGTTGCGGCAGCCCCCGCACCTCTGGACAAGGATCAGCGCATTATAATTATGGAGGCGGATGCCGCTGCCGCGGGCAAGATTGCGGACGAATTTGAAGCTCGAACGGCCTCGGCCGATCCAGTGGAAGCCGCGCGGGCTCTGGATGGCATGATCGAAGCTAAAAATACACGCGACGATCTGAAAGAAAACGTCGCGCTCCTGCGCGACAAAGACGTCTTCAAACCCCTCGACGCCGGCACCATTCAACACCTGAATGAGTTAGCCGATATCATCAATGCCCGCATAAAGAGTGCGGCGCTGGTCAGCGCTACACTCGCAATCCTAGCCGAGACCTTGCGATCTGCCGCCATGGTGGGACAAATACTAGATGAGCGTGGATGAGGAATTAGCTGTTACGCGCGTTTGACACACACTAAGTTATTGTCATCGAGCCGGTTCGGTAAGATACAGTGGGGCTTGGGCGCCCAGCAACTATGCGAATTGTCTTACAACGGGCCAGCCGCGCATCGGTCGAGGTGGATGGCGTAATCACAGGATCGATTGGGCGAGGGATCGTGTTGTTTGTAGGCATTGCTAAGCTTGATTCCGAAGCAGATGCCGATTATCTAATACAAAAAACGATCCACCTCCGGATTTTCCCGGACGAGTCTGGCAAGCTGAATCGCAGCGTGTTGGACGTGCGCGGAGCGATGCTTATCGTCTCTCAATTCACCTTGTACGGAGATTGTAGAAAGGGACGGCGGCCCAGTTTCGATCAGCCGCGCTGCCTGATGAGGCACTCCGGCTGTACAATTACTTCGTTGAAAGGCTCACCACTTACGGACTGCCCGTTGAAACCGGTAGGTTTCAAGCCCACATGAATGTAAGTCTTTCGAATGACGGCCCCACAACTTTATTACTCGACTCAAAGAATTTGAATTAGAGCAGAGAAGTGTGTACCATGATTACTAAGGATATTCATGGCAAGAGCCACATTACCAAATCAGTCTTTACTTACTGCGGCGCTGGAAGGTCTCGAATTACAGAGAACGCGCATCGATGAACAGATTCGCGAAGTCAGATCCATGCTGGGTCAAGGCTCCGAGCGAAAAAGCCGAGAGGCCCACAGCACGCCCGAGAAGCCCACGCGCAAGAAGCGCGTGTTGAGTGCCGCCGCCCGGAAACGCATTGCCGCGGCGCAGAAGGCAAGGTGGGCTAAGTTCCGCAAAGTCACTCCCGAAGCGGAGCAGTAAGCTCTCGAGTACCCGCAAGGGTCAGCCGAAGATTGATTCTTCTATAATTGCTTGCGGGCTAGTCAAGCGGCGACGGGGAAAACATGACCCTCAAAACACCTCGAGTTGATTTCTGATTGTCGGCACTGGCGTCGATCTCGCTGAAGTGGATCGCATCCAGAGGGCGATTGAACGACATGGGCCGCGCTTCATCCAGCGTATTTACACGCCCGACGAGATCGCGTATGTTGAGCGCAAGGCGAATCGCTTTGAACGCTATGCCGCCCGCTTTGCTGCGAAGGAAGCAGGGATGAAGGCAATAGGTACGGGCTGGACCGGCGGAGTCCGCTGGCAGGATTTTGAAGTCGCGAACCTACGGTCGGGCAAGCCCACCCTGAAGCTGCACGGTGTTGCGGCCAAAGTTGCCGCGGGGCTAGGCGTGCGTAGCGTGGCTCTGTCCATCACTCACACCGCTCAGCAAGCAATGGCGTTCGTTCTGTTAGAAGACTGAGCCCTAGAAGGACGAGCGCTCGCGGGCTGGTGTGGCGCGCAGTTGCGCATCTTCTAGACGCTTCGCTTCCTGGTAAGTAAAGATCATGCGGTGAATCACTGTGACGTTAGAAAGAACGGCAATGACCCACAACACCGGAGCCATTCTGTCAAACAAGGCGCCGATAATCAGCAGTACCACGCGCTCAGGCCGCTCCATAAAGCCTACTTTGCAACTTGGAATAGTATTCTCTGCGCGGGATCGTGTGTAGCTCACCATGACGCAGCCAGCCATCACGATCGCCGTAAGCACGACATAGAAGGAGCGGTTGATATTGCCGTAGTAAACCAGCAGTCCCATCAACAGGCCTAGATCCGAGTAGCGGTCCAACACTGAATCGAAGAAACCGCCGAAGCGCGTAACTTGATTGGTCTCGCGGGCAACACGGCCGTCCACCATGTCGAACAGGCCCGCGCTGATGATTACCATACCGGCTGCAAAAAACTGCCCCCGCGCAAGCAGTACAGCCGCAACCAAATTGATCAGCAGACCGAAAAAAGTGAGAACGTTGGGGTGTATTTTGGAAAGCGCGAGCCCCCGTACAATAAGGCGGATCACCTTGTTGCAGGCGAGGCCAATTGCGCGGGTAAATGTCATCTAACCCTCTCGATTCTACCTTGAACAGCGTCAAGCATTCAGCCCACGATGTCGTGGATCGTAGTTAACTTCAGTATCTCCAATTCGCGCACACCGCTGGGGATCTGGATCTTAGTATTGTCCCCCACTTTCTTGCCAAGCAGACCTCGCCCAATGGGAGATGTTGTTGAGATCTGACCCTTGGCCACATCGGCCTCTTCACTGGTCACGAGCTTGAAAGTGAACTCTTCGTCTTTAATGAGATCCAGGACCACGACACTGGACCCGAGTCCCACCCGGTCGTGCGGGATCCGGGACATGTCCACCATTGATATCTCGCGCAATCGGGCATGCAGTTGTCCCAATCGGGCATTCACAACACCCTGCCGCTCCTTGGCAGCGTGGTATTCGGCGTTCTCGCTCAGATCTCCATGAGCCCGCGCTTTCGAGATCTCACGCGGAAGGTCCACGTGCAATTCGTAATCAAGCGCGGTAATCTCGTCCTGCAACTTTTTCTTCAGCTCTTCCATAGCGGAACGTCCAGTCATAATTATAATGAAAAACCAAGCGATGCCAACCCTCCGCGCCGCAAGAAGGCTGCCGTCCTTCCGAATGTTGGATGTTAATGACCCGGCCGCGCCAGTTTTTCGTCTGACAGGTAGAGGGAGATGGCGATGCAAACGGTTTTGAAAAACGCCATATTAGCAGGCCGATTGGTGCTATTTGGCTTTAGCGCGAACGCACAATCCCGCTATGACTATGGACGGGGGAGAGAGCCTCTGGACCGCCACGAGTTAGATGACGTAATCGGCAGCCTGCAAAGCGCGGTCCGCAGCAACCGAATTCGGCTATCCGATCGTGACCTGCTGATGGACGACATTGTCAGGCTGCGCGACATCCGCGCTCGAAGCAGTGGGGGGTTACCGGAACGACCGTTACGGTTGGCGATAATAACGCTTCACCGCCGGCCAGGTCCGAGCCTATGCCACACTTAGGGCTATGCCACATTTGAATTGAATGCTGGTGCGCATCCCGCTGATCGGTTTTCTCCTCATCATCGCTCAGGCTTGGTCCCAGACCACGTGTGACGGTACGCCCGCCTACTCTCCTTGTGAACTGACGTTCGAACTGGCGGGGGCCGAGGCGGTTGCTAACCCGAATCCCTACACCAGCATTGAATTTCAGGCCGAGTTCCGGTCTCCGCGTTTCCATACTTATCTCATGCCCGGCTTCTGGGATGGAGGCCGCAAGCTGGTCATCCGGTTCACACCCACGGAAGCGGGCCCGTGGACCTACCGTCTCACCAGCAACCTCCCGAGTCTGGAAGGTAAAGAAGGCACATTTACGGCAGCGGAATCCGATGCGCCCGGTTACGTCCACGCAGCCAATGTGCATCATTGGGCCACCGACAACAAGCAGCCGCACCTGTGGATGGGCTGGATTCTGGACCGGTTCGGCTCCCTCAGCGCGGCAGACTTCGAACAGGCCATTACGACCGCCGCGGGAGCGAAGTTCAGCCATGTGCGCGGGTCCATTCTTGGCAGCGAAGCCGATCAGAACCGCGCATTTTCCGCGCCCGATCACCCGAATTTCGGCTACTTCGATGAACTGGACCGGCGCTTCCTTTCCATTCACAAGAGACGCATGGTGGCGGATGTAGTGCTCGCTTCGAATCCGGATGCGTTGACCAAACTTTTTCCCGATTGGCAATCCCGCAAGCGTTTTGTTCGCTTCGCCGTGGCCCGCTATGGTTCTTTGAACATCACGTGGCAGGGCCTGGAGGAGTTCGAAGGACACGCCAACGGCAGGCCCTTGCTGAAGGAGATCGGCCTCGCACTGAAAGCGCTGGATCCGTATCAGCACCCCCGATCTTCCAATGCAAAGGTAACTTCGTCGCCACTGCTGTCGGACGGCTGGATGGATTTCATCATCGACCATTCCGGAAACGATCAGATCGGCTCCGTCGAGCACCAGCTTTATCAAGTGCCGTTCGTCGGGATCACCACTGCGCAGCATCTTTGGAATGCAACCATGAACGGCCAGTACCCGGTGATCGAAGGCAGCTTCCGCAAGGAGCCCCAGTTCTGGTTCAATATCCTCTCGGACACACGCCATTGGGAACTGGAGCCTTATTTCGACCTGGATGCGGCTCGCGCTATTGCTCTCGAAGATACTGAATACGTAGTCTACGTCGAGAAATCCGCGCCCATTGAGCTAACTGTGGAAAAGCATGGCTATGACGTGTTGTGGTTCGATCCGGAGGGCGGCGAAATGCGCGAGCAGAAGAAGTTTAAGGGCGAGCATTTCACCGGGCAGCCTCCCAGCGGAGCCCATCCGTGGATTTTATTAGTGGCGCGTGAGGGCCGCAAAGAGTCGATGCTGAAATCCTATAAGTTCGAATCGCGCTTAGTGCCGGTCCAGGAGTTGGAGCAAAATCCCCAAAAAGTCCCGTTCCAGATCACGCTGCCCGGCACCGATACCCTTTCACTCGCCGCGCCTGCAAACTTCGGCGTGAAGCTGACCCGCGAGACACGCGCCACACGTTCGGTAATGTATGTATGGACCGGCGAGGTACCTGCCGACGGCCAGGGCTTTCGTGTGCTCGGAACAGGAGCACAGGGCAGCTTTCGCATTCCTTCCGATATCGCCAGTCGATTCCCAGCCGTGTTAAGCATTCGCGTGAATGCATTGAATGCGAACGGGAAGGCTTATTCCGCCGACAAGGTGTACACACTCACCAAGTGATCTTGTCCCTCGACACGACATCCGAGTTTGGCAGCCTCGCGCTGGTCGAATCGGGGCGAGTTATCGGCGAGCATCCGATGCACTCGCCCGATGGATTCGGCCATGTGCTGTACGGCGAACTCGAATTGTTCTTAGCCCGGCAGAACGTCAAGCTGGAGCAAATCGAAGGTTTTGCTGGCGCCTCTGGCCCCGGATCGTTCACCGGAGTGCGGGTCGGACTGGCGGCCATTAAAGGTCTTGCGGAAGCCATGTGCCGCCCAGCCGTGGGCGTCTCGAACCTTCAGGCGATTGCCTATTTCGGCACGTCTCCCTTTCGAGCTGCGGTGATCGATGCCAGACGCGGCGAAGTCTACGCCGCCGTGTACAACAGCGATCTGGACATCGTGAGTGAGGAGACTGTCTCGACGCTCGCGCATTGGAGGGCCACTCTACCTTCGCCAGAAGTGGAATTCGTTACAGCCCCACTCGCCTTGGCCGTTGCCGTGGGTCAGATCGGATGGCGCAGACTGAAGGCGGGGCAAGCTCAGGATCCCGCCGCACTGGATGCCAACTACGTTCGGCGCTCGGACGCCGAACTACTTTGGCAACCTCATAGATAAAGGACGCCAGTGCCTCGATGAAGACAAATACTCCCGACCCAGATGTTCTCCCGAAAGATGGAACGAATGATCAATATACTACGCGCTACGACGAGGAATGAATCGACCCCAGCATCTTGTTCCGCACGCCGCGCATCAGCCTCTGCGTCAGATCGCCCATGGGCTGATCGTTGATCAGGTATGTCCAGGTGGAAGAGGTTTCGAGCGAAGCGGCATGGGCTATGTCGATTTCCGTAATTTCACCCTCCAGTTTCTCTAGCGCCATATCGAACAGCTCAATCGCTGCTTTCCGAAACTCATTCACTGGATCATGGCCAGCTAACGAGACCCAATGGATGCCTTCGCGCAATTCAGCGATGCGTACCAGATAGTCCGACCAGACGTCATCGATCCGGAAAAGCAAAGCGCGGCGGAGGCTGGGGTTCGTTTCGCCCAGCAGCACCTCTCTTCGTCTCTCGTGAATGATCTGACGCTGCTGCTCCAGCATGCCTTCATACTTCCACAGTGTGCGGCGAACCTCCAGGTTCTGGCCCTCGACAATTCTCTGAACGCGGTCGATCTCCTTCTGAAAGACGGGATCGCGCAGGGGCTCCTCGCTGCGGCAGTGACGATAGCGGGGCGGCAGAAGATCCACGATCCCGAAGCGCTGCACCAGGTCGTCTTCAAGACTGACCAGGAAACGCGACGATCCCGGGTCGCCCTGACGCCCCGCCCTGCCTCGCAACTGGTTGTCGATGCGCCGGCTCTCATGCTTGTTGGTCCCAATCACATATAGACCGCCCAGCGCCACAATCTCGTCCCTGTTCCGCGCGGGGTTGCCGCCCAGGACAATGTCGGTTCCCCGCCCTGCCATGTTTGTCGAGATCGTGACCGCGCCCAGGGACCCGGCTTGCGCAACGATGCCCGCTTCCTGCTCATCGTTTCGGGCGTTCAATATGTGGTTGCGCACTCCGGCTCTTTCTAGAGCTCTGCCCAGTCGCTCGGATTCCGCCACGCTGGCAGTACCCACCAGAATAGGGCGTCCGGTAGCGTGCACTTCGCGGACATGGTCGATCAGCGTGTCTTCTTTCGCGCTACAGTGTGTGAACACTACGTCTGGATGGTCTTCCCTGATTTGCGGCCGATTCGTGGGGATGGCAACGATGGCCAAGTCGTAGACTGTCAGAAACTCTTCTGCTTGTGTGACGGCAGTGGCGGTCATTCCGGAGACCTTGGAATACAGTTCGACTAAGTTTTGAATCGTGATCGAGCCCAGCACACGGCCCTCGCGCTTCAATCCCACTCCCTCCTTGGCTTCGATAGCGGCCTGCAAACCATCCGGCCAGCGGCGGTTCTCCGCGATCCGGCCTTTGAACTCGTCCACCAGTTCGACACTGCCCGCCTTCACGACGTAATCCACGTCCCTTCGTAGCAGTTCCTTCGCGTGCAGTGCATTGTTCAAAGCCGAGAGCACCGGCAGGTTCTCTTCGTCATATAGGTTGCCGCAGCCCAGTAGCGTTTCCGCTCGCGCCGCTCCGCGTTCCGTCAGATGCACGTTGCGAGCATATTCATCTTTGGTGTGATCCCGGCCCAGTGCCAGAGATCCTGCCAGTGTCGCCATCCGGTAAGGCAATGTTTGTTGCGGCGCGCCCGAACCGCCCGCAATCACCAGCGGAATACGCGCTTCATCGATCAGGATCGAATCCACTTCGTCGATGATCAGGTAATTGAATGGCCGCTGCACCAAGTCGCTCGGCTGATAACAGAGATGATCGCGGAGATAGTCGAAGCCGACCTCGTTTGCAGTCGCGTATGTGACATCCGCGCCGTATGCTTGTTTGCGTTGGCCGGCGGTCATGCCTTGCTCAACATAAGCGACCGACAGGCCTAGAAAGCGGTAGATGTCACCCATCCACTGAGCATCTCTCTTAGCGAGGTAATCGTTAACGGTCAGTATGTGAGCGCCTGCGCGCGTGAGAGCGTTCAGAGTCGCCGGAAAAACCGCAGCCAGAGTTTTGCCTTCTCCGGTCTGCATTTCAGCAATGTGGCCACCATGCAGGGCGATACCCGCTAGGAGTTGAACGTTGAACGGGACCAGCTTCAAAACCCGGCGCGACGCTTCCGCAGCCAACGCGAAGGTCTCTGGCAGGAGGACATCCAGATCGGTGCCCGTTCGCAGGGCGGCCACTCTTTCCTGAATGCGTGCAGCACTCCACGTCTGCAGCTCCGCATCCCGCGCCCGGATCGCATCGAGCAGATCTGGGCTTGGTCCTGCCACGTTACGCAGGCGCGACCACGGAAGTTTCATTCCACGCGCAGTTCCATGGCGTCAATGTTCACGGCGCGCCGTGGCTACAAAACCTGGCGACTCACGAATGGACACGCCTTACAGCATGTCGCCATTGGGTGCCGGTTCAAGTTTAGAATTGCAGGCGAATAACCAACTGCATGATACGGGGATCGCGCGCCCCGTTCACCGTCCCAAACCCATTTTTATCATTGACCGTCCCGTCCGGCTTCAAGTACAAATTTGTGGGAGTAGGATCCGCCAGGCTCCGGAAGTTCAGCGTGCTGTTGATTCCGCTGAACTGGGTATGGTTGAATACGTTGAATGCATCGCCGCGCAGTTCCAATCGCACGCTTTCCTTTACAATAAAGCTCTTCTGAATCGAAAGACTAGTGTTGTCGATCCCCGGTCCCGTCAAATACCTCACCGGAGCGCCCAGCCCAATGGTCCCCACCCTTGGAACCGTGTACGCAGCAGGATTGAGCCGGTTGTATGGTGAATCGGTACTGCCGATCCGCGGATCGGAGAGCAATTGGATGCGAGCACCTTCCGTATAAGACCCCGTCAAGTTCGGATTTCCAGTATTCGGAATACTATACCCTACGTCGAAAGGAGTCCCAGTTTGAAACAACGTACCACCCGAAACTTGCCATCCATCTACCAAGGTGTG
>JBBSHP010000006.1:0-25182 GCA_038232555.1 Bryobacterales bacterium | reverse complement strand
CGCAACCTCGCGAAATAGGCCCTGCAGTTTTCTTCCGTAGAAAAGTTGGCCTCCAACTCCGTAAGGTTCCGCGGGTACTCTTCCATCTCGCCGCATTTTATCTACTGCGCCTACCTGAGTCAAGCGGATATCCAGCAACCGCAGATACCAGCGCACACACAGGATGATCACGTCGTCGGAGAACCATCGTTTTCTAAACATGGATTACGCCCAGTTCCGTGCTTTCGCATGTTCTCATTCTGAGTGAACCCTAAAGCCCAGGTGCAACAGAACCATCGGACGGCTCTGGTGCAAACGCGGTCGTGCTGGGTAATGATGGACAGATGCCCCGATTCGTGGCGGTCGAGGAACTGTTCAAAGGTCGGCACTTCGGCCAAGAGGTCGTGGTCTTATGCGTTCGTTGGTACCTCAGCTACAATTTGAGCTATCGCGATCTGGTGGCCATGATGGGCGAACGCGGCATTCTCTTACGCCCGGTTGCGTTGTCCACGCAACGTTAACAGCGGTATCGGAGTTGTTGGCACCATTGTGGCGCAGCACTCGATAAACTGTCGGTGCTCTGAGGCGCGGATAGAGGCTCCCTTGTGAACGGGACACGTATGCAGATCGTCTTGATCATCCGTCTTCTCCTCAGGGGATCGACGACTTCCTAATATACCGTCCGAGCGCGAAAGTCACCGTGACCGATTAGAGGTAAGGATGCTGATCAATGTGTTTGGGCTGGAACGCCAGCCTCCGTCCGCTTCTTGCGCGCCGGTTTACTGGATGAGGGTGGCGGATTCGTAGGCATCGGCTGTTGCTGTACAGCGGCGGGAGCAGGTTGCAATTGTTCCACCGGTGGATTTATCCAGCGATAATACAGAATCCCGAGACAGAATCCCAGAATTACCGCCGCTAGCGAGACCACACAGATCGACCATTTGTAATCGAGCAAGAAACTGTGCCTCAGATCGTTCGCCGCGCGATTGGCCGTATCCGTTGCGCTGCTGATCGTGGAGCGCATCTGATCGATGGCGCGGCGCGCCTGCTCTGCGGTTCCGGTATACGAATTCGCGAGTTGGCCCGCGGTGCGGTCGAACTCTCCTACGGTTTGCTTGATCTGCCTGGCGGCTAAAGTGAGCGCTTGCGCCGTCTCTGGCAATCCGGTTTGCGTGAATTGCTGCCGCACGCTCTCCGTGATCTTGGCTGCAATCGCCTCCGGTGTAATTCCCTTCGCAATCTCGGCGGGCAGGTTCGCCAGGCGCTCATCGAGCTTTCGGTAATACGTCTGCGTGGCCTGGTGCGCACGCTCGATAGCGGCCACGGAATCAGTTAGCAGTTTCTCAAACCTTTCGCGTTCTTCCGCAATCAGCATTGGAACGCCCTGAGTGATCTGCGTAAGATAGCCGGTGGCACGCGTTAGCCGGAGCAGCTCATCTTCGGGATGAAGATGCTTCAGGTAAGCTATCTCATGCCAGTATTCTTCGCGCTGTTCGACAGGCAAGGCCTGCGCGATGCGTTCGAATAGATCCGGCTTGTCGAGTGAAATCGCCGGGGTCATGGCAACAGCAGCTCCTGGATGCGGTCGAATTCGGCAAACAACTTGCGGCGGTACCCTTGTGCCCGCATCACCAGCGATGCTTTACTCAATTCCGGCACCGGCGTCTGCCGGTTCGCCACTTGCCCCAGCGTGACGCCGTGTTGTCGCGCCGCATTTTCAAGGCCCGGCAAGCGAAAGTCCATCTGGATCACGGCGGGCTGGAATACTTTCCGGAACTGATCGGCCTGCGCCGCCTCTCGCCAATAGGCGAGGTCCGCATGTTCCGTGGGGTGATTCTCGACGATGAGATACGCCACACGCCGTTGTAGCCGGTTGGCCCAGGACAACACGCTTTCGACGCTCGCCGAGTCCGGTGTCACCAGACCGATCGCGGTGAAGACAATTCCCGTTGCCGCTACATCTTCGTACACATCCTCAAACCATTGCGTGGCCACTTGCCCAGACCCAGCGCCCATGTCTGCCAGCACCAGCCGGTCTCCGGTGCCCACCAGATGATCCACAAAGGCGTCGAGGCCGGCCGGGGTATGGATGTTGACCTTCTGGGCCGTGTCTCGAAAAAAATGAGAGACCGATCCGCGCGCCTTATTCTCGGTATCGAGGTCGAGAAGGACAAACGGCAACCCGTGCTCCTGGTACCACTCGGCCAAGGCGGTCATCAGCATCGTCTTGCCCGTGCCGCCTTTCCCTCCCATCGTCAGCACCACGCGCCTAGTCGCGAGTGTGCCCTCGCCTTCGTCTGGAAGTCCGGGTTTCCTGCTCTCGGGTCGGGTGGTGCTCATAACTACTCTTCCTTTTGCTGCTCGGAATGTGGCCGAAGCTGCAACGGTTCGTTCTCGTCATAGTTAAATACTTTCTCCGCGCCTGGTGCGCGCGCGGCTGTGGTTCGCTGCTTGAGCGCCCGGATGCGTGCGTCCACATCGCCTGGCGCGGGAGAATTTGGCGGCACATTGCTGCTCGTGGCTGTTCTCTCCCGCTCGCCTGTGCTGGTTTTGTCCTTCGCTCTGCTGCGCACCTGGACGAAGTTGTAGACGGTGTGGATACCGACCGTCACCCCGCAGCGCTCTGCGAGAATGGTGGCGATCTCGCGGTAGCTCCGGCCCCGTTTGCGCAGCTCGCGGATCAGCTCCGCATATGGCTCTAGTTTCGAGCGGGCTGGTTTTGGCGGCAAGCTATCCAGAATGGCTTGAAAGGTCTCTTCCATCGCGGTATTTCCAATCATAGCCCACTTCAAACGGCCATGGAACGGCATGGAAGTAGAATAAAACTATAATGGATTGTAAGTGGTATGTTAGCAAATTTAAACTGGATCAGCACTGGTTCATTCCGCGGCGGAGCGCAAACCTAAGCCAGCGGCTTAGGGATGGTGTCTTAGACCAGAGTAGTTGCCGTTTTCCCGTGCATTCTGCCCAGAGTTCCGCTACACTCGATCCATGCAGGTTACTTTAACCCCGCACGGCGAAGAATTGCTCCTCACGGTCATCAGCCGCCATCCCGGCCAGTCTCCCGCCGAGATCCTCGAACAAGCCTTAGCCGAACAGGTCCGGCGCGAATCCTCCACTCCGCTTCCATTGCCTCCTCCCAAGCAGTTGAGCCGCGAAGAATTCGAAGCCGCCCTGGATGCGATGGCCGAGCACTCCGAAAAAATTCCGCTCCTCCCAGACGAAGCCTTCAGCCGCGAAAGTCTCTATCAGGATCATGACTGATGGCCGAGCCGGGGCATCTGGTCGATAGCAATATTCTGCTCCGCCTCAGCAAGCGCGACGACCCGCGATATCCCGTCATCCGCGCCGCCGTGCTAGCTCTGCGGGATCAGGGTACCCCGCTCTGCTATACCTCCCAAACCTTGGCTGAGTTCTGGAATGCTTCGACACGTCCGATCCAGAACAATGGATTCGGCCTGAGCGTCCCGGAAACCGATGCCCACGCTCGGCAGATCGAGAAGGATTTCAACTTCCTGCCCGATAACGAGGCGGTGCATCGCGAGTGGCGCAGATTGGTAGTCCTCCATGAGGTCAAAGGCGTGAAAGTCCATGATGCCCGCCTGGTCGCGTCCATGCGGATCCACGGCATTCGCCACATCGTGACTTTCAATAGGCAGACTTCAGGCGTATCCCGACATTGTGGCCGTGCATCCCGAACGTGTTTCTTCGGGTGAAAGGGAATAATTTTATGGGGGTGTTTACAGCCGAGGCCTGGGCACGATGGCACGAGCGGCTGGGGATCACACCCCTTCCGCCGCCACCCGGCGCCGCTTCCCGGATGGCACGCTCGGACCGGAACCGGGCACCTTCTTTGGGCCGGTAGGGGAATACGGATGACTATCATTCTGGATCTACCCGACGAACTCATGTCGTTCCTCGCCACCTATGGTCCAACCCCCGAACGCGGAGCGCTCGCCGTGATCGCACTGAACCTGTACCGCGAAGGCAAGGTCTCGACGGCGCAACTGCGCCGGGTACTCGGTTTCCACACCCGAATACACGTCCATGCCTTCCTGAAAGAGCACGACGTACTTCTGCAATACGGCGCGGCGGATCTGGAACACGACCGGCAGGCTGGCGATTCCATTCAAATTCAGCCAGCCGTTTGGCCGGAGGAGAGCACCCCATGAAAGCTCCTTCTTCTCACACAGACCCGCTGGTCCCTGGATTCACGATCACCAATTCCATCACTGCGAATCTGACGAAGATCGAGCGTGCTCGTGGATTTCTTGAAGCTGCGCGCCTATCGCCCGACTGGCTGGCTGGAATGCAGGCTCGCGCTCTGGTGCTTGAAGCGCACCATTCGACTCACATCGAAGGCACCCACCTCACGCTCGATCAATCCGAGAAACTGTTGGCGGGAGAGCACTTGGCCGGGGTAGACCCGGACGATCAGCGCGAGTTGCTCAATTACAGAGACGCCTTCGACCTGGTTGCCGGATACCTGGGCAGCGGCGAAGCGATCACCGAGGGTTTAATTCGAGAGATTCATAAACGTCTCGTCCGGGGAGTCCGTGGCGATTCCGGCGCACCCGGCGAGTACCGTCGCGTGCAGAACTATGTGGCCAACTCGGTCACCAAAGAAATCATCTATACACCCCCGTCAGCCCTTGAAGTCCCCCACCTGATGGCAGAGTTGGTAGCTTGGCTGGGCACCGATCAAGAGACGCATCCGGCGCTGGTCGCTGGCATTGCGCAGTTCCAACTCGTGCATATTCACCCGTTTTTGGACGGAAACGGCCGCACCGCCCGTCTTCTTTCGACGCTGTCCTTGTACCGAACCGGCTACGACTTTAAGCGGTTATTCACCATCAGCGAATACTATGATCGTGATCGCAGCGGCTATTACCGGGCGCTTCAGAGCGTGCGGGAACAGAACCTCGATCTGACGCCCTGGTTGGAATACTTCGTCGCGGGCCTGGCCACTCAACTGACCGAAGTACAGCAAAAAGGGGAGAGGCTCATCCGGCAGGATGTGTTGACCATGAAACACGGGCTGACAGCCCGCCAAAAGGCAGCCCTGGGATTGGCCCTGACTAACCAGCGCTTCCGTATTCAGGATCTGGAACACGCCTTCCCGGAGGTCAATCGCCGCACTCTGCAAAGGGAAGTGAGGGATCTGCTCGGCAAAGGTCTGTTAGTCGCAGATGGAGCGGCACGAAATACAGCCTATGCTCTCTCTGAAAAGGCTTTGGCCGATTGAGTATGGAAGAATCGCGACAGTATTGCGACACGAATCGCGACATGGCCAGTAGCCGGTGCTTCTCATGCTGACGATCCGCGCCATGTCGAACGGGCAAGGCTATTCCGCCCGGCACCTAGAACACAGCGATTACTACGCCGAAGGGGAGCGCGTCATTGGGCAGTGGCAGGGTCGCGGCGCGGAACTGCTGGGCCTCGCGGGTGAAGTGAAGTCCGATCAATTCGAAGCCATCCGCCAAGGCCTCGATCCGCAGACGGGCGAATTCCTCCGCCAGCGGCAAAGCGCCGACCGCGTGGCCGCCGATGGCTCGACACAAAGCCGGGGCCGCAATCTCTACGACTTCACCATCTCCGCCCCTAAATCCGTTTCCATCATGGCCGAACTGGGCGGGGATGACCGGCTGAAACAGGCCCACCAGAACGCAATCGGAGAAGCCCTGAAGGAAATGGAATCCTACTCGGCAACCCGGGTGCGTCAGGATGGGGCCAACGAAGACCGCACGACCGGTAATCTCGTCATTGCCGTCTATCACCACGACACCAGCCGCGAGCTCGATCCGCTTCTGCACACCCACGCGGTAGCCGGAAACATGACCTATGACGGCACAGAGGGCCGCTGGAAGGCGCTGCAGGCCTCCGATATCTACGAACGCCGCGCCTACCTTACCGAGGTCTACCGGAACGCTCTCGCGCGCGAGGTACGCGGCCTGGGCTATGAAACGGAAGATCGGCGCGACGCCAGAGGCCAGGACGCGGGTTTCGAGATCCGGGGTGTTTCCGCAGGGCTGATGGGCAAGTACAGCCAGCGGAGCCAGCAGCGCGATGAGGCGATTGAGGAGTTTACGGAAAGGAACGGACGCCGCCCCACGGACAACGAAGTGGCGGTCCTGGTCCGGGAAACGCGCGCCGATAAGCTCACCGAAATCTCAACCGAGGAAGTCAAAAGACGCCAGAAGGCGCGCTTAAGCCCGGAAGAGGCCCAGACACTCACCAAGCTCCGGGAAAACGCGCTAGAAGCCGCTAAAGCAGACAGCAGGGGTCTCGAAAGCGCCTCCCCTTCCCTGCTCTACGCGCAGGAGCATGTGTTTGAGCGGGTCTCGGTCGCCCGCGAGCACGAACTGCTCACCGAAGCCCTCCGGCATGGCCGCGGCCGGATCGCACTGGACGAAACCAAAGGCGTGCTCCAGCTCGAGGAATCCGCCGGCCGGGTCTTCCACGCCGGAAATGAGATCGCCACGAAGGAAAGTCTTGACCGGGAGCGCCATATGGTCGCGGCCGTCAATCGCGGTATCGGGCGCTTCGAGCCGCTGGGCGAAGGGAACGAGTTCGTGGCCTCCGACCGCCTCCGGCCCGAGCAAAAGCACGCTGTCGAATTCGTGCTCGCCTCGCGCGACCGCGCCGTAAATATCCGCGGTGCCGCTGGCACGGGAAAAACGGCCACCTTGCAGGAGCTGAATCGCGGTCTGACCGAAACCGGGCGCGAGGTCCTGGCCGTGGCGCCCACGATGAGCGCCGTCGAAGAACTGCAAAAGGTGGGATTCTCCGAGGCAACCACGATGCAACGCTTGCTTCAGGATCAGCGGGTACAAGCCGGAGTCCGTGGCAAGGTCCTAATCGTTGATGAAGCTGGAATGGTATCGAGTCGTCAGATGGCGGAGCTCATCCAGCTCGCCGAGCGGCAATCGGCTCGCATCGTCTTCAGCGGCGATACCCGGCAGATTCAAAGTGTCGAGGCGGGCGACGCCTTGCGCATTCTCGAAAAGGAATCGCATCTCAAAAGCACCTCGCTCACCCAAGTGCAGCGGCAAACCGCGCACGATTACCGGGACGCAATCGAGGAGCTGCGCCGCAATCCGGAGCGCGGTTTTGAAAAGCTGGATCAAATCGGCGCAGTGCGGGAAGTGGCCTGGCAGGATCGGGCCAGGACCGTGGCCGAAACCTGGCGGGAAGCCCAGTCCCAATTGAATGGGAAAGGCGAACGGCGCAACGTGCTGGTCGTGTGCGCCACGCACGAGGAGATCGGCAACGTCACAGAAGCGATCCGCGTGGAACGTCAACGCGCGGGAGAACTGGGCGAGAGCGCTCGTGTGGAGCGTCACGTGCCGCAGAACTACACCACAGCGCAAAAGAGCGAACCCCGGAATTTTCGCGAAGGCCAGGTCCTCGTCTTCCATCGCGCCACGAAAGATGTGGACAGAAATGAAGCTCTCGAAGTGGTCCGCGTGGAAAAGCAAAAGATCGTGGCGCGGGATGGAGCGGGAGCGGAACGCGAACTGACGGCGAAGCAGGCCCAATGCTTTGAGGTTTATGAGCGCCGCACGATCGAAGTGGCGCCGAATGACAAATTGGTTCTGACGGCGAATCGGCGCGAGACGGGATTCCGGGCTACCAATGGCGAGACGGTTAGGGTATCCCGCGTGGATCAACAGGGGCGTATCCATTTGCAGGACGGCCGTACGCTGCCGGCGAACTACCAGCATTTCGATCACGGCTATGCGGTCACTGCTCACCGGAGCCAAGGCAAATCGGTGGATGCGGTGGTGATCTCGGGTGACGCCATGAAGAAAGAGCTGTTCTATGTGGCGGCCTCGCGCGGCCGGGAAAGCGTCACGGTGGTGACGAGCGATAAAGAGCTGCTGCGGGAATCGGTGGGGCGCTCGGGGGAACGGCAATCGGCCTCGGAACTGGTGCGCAAGATGGGCCGAGATCAGCCGCAAACAAAACGGTTAGGAATGCAACGCGGCCTGCACCGGGGGACTAGCGCCGCGCGAGAGATGGCGCGCCAAGCGGCGTGGCAGGAGCGGGACTCCGGCAGGAAAGCTCCAGTGCAGCAACAGCAGATCCAGCGCGAGGTGCCGTCACGGGATCGCGGTATGAAACGGGGGCAGGATTATGGCATCGGCAGATGAAAAGCCCTGGTTGGTGGATACGGATGCGCGGGTGTATGGGCTACAGGTGATTTTGTTGAAGTGGGAATACGTACTGCCTTGGACTCAGTTTTTGTATGCGGAGGGCACGAGTGAGGAAGTGCAGGCCTTTTTCAGCACCCATGATGTGGTGGTGAAGGGGAGCGGTCTCGATTCCCTGCTCTCGGATTTTGCTTCTCAGCAGATCACGGTTTTGAAAGAGCCTGCGCGAACAGACAAGTTCATGAGTACGGCATGGCCTCGGATTACCGAACTAGAAGTTCGCCGGGTTGCTTGTTAGTGCCGGGATAAAAGGGATGAATGGGCACGAGGACTGCCGAGTTGTGCGTATAACCTTCCGCGCGTATCTCGGCCGTATAGGAATCAATGTACTGGTCGAGAGGTCCCTCGCGCATGCGAAGGACGGTTCGAGGGTCTTTGAAAAACAGGTCCATCAGTGTTTTCCCAGATCAGCGCTCAGGTTCCGTTCCCGGATTGCCTATCCTCCGCTGGGTGAGTTCCTTGTAGGGCTGGAGCATTGTCGGAAGGAAGCTTCTTTGGTGGTTGTTGTCTTTTTGAAGCTCGGTTATTGACCGGTTATTCACAGGTTGAGTGTTTCTACTACAGGTGTTCTATTCGTATAGGAAAAGACTATCGATGCCTTGCGTTATTGCAAATCAATGAGTTGTGGCTTGAAAGGGGGGCCATTTCACCGTATGGCGGGGGCCATCTCACCGTACAAAGGGGGCCATCTCACCGTATTGAGGGGGGCCATTTCACCGTGGATAACTCAATGAATCCACAGACCCTTTGGTGGAAAACTGCGTTGCCGCAAAAGGGGGCCATTTCACCGTACCCGCCGAGGTCTCAAGTGTAAGCTTGGCTGTGATTCAAATAAGTGGCTCTCTATGAGTGGCTTGAGCAGCTAAAGGGGGCCATTTCACCGTCAGATCAGAGGAGACCCTTCAAGGCCGTCACAGGAACCGAGGGCCGACTCGGGTGAACCATGAGGCCGCCTCGTGCTTTGCTGACCTTGAGAGCCGGGTAAACGACCTCTACCTGCTTGAGCGCGATCATGAATTTTTTTTTGAAATCTTTGCCGTTGGCGTACTGCGCCCCGAACTGCGCTTGGAGAGCCTTGAAGCTGATGAATTGCGCTTCGCGCCTGCGGGTCACCGAATAGGTCTTGTGAGTCGCCCAACCGTAAAGATCGAGAGCCAGCGCTGAGTGATTCAGGGCCTTGAGAGCGCGGGTGTCCACGGGGACGGGCGAACTGGTGATGGACTCGAAGAAGTCCTCGCCCAATTCAATCCAGCTCTCGAAAAGGTGGCCTTGACTCGGGTCTTTGGGATTCCACCAGAGTTGAGTCCGGCGGGTCACGTTCATGTTGAGGCGTTGCTCGAAATGGCCTTGGGTCAAGTTGGCGTACTGGAAACTGATTGTCGCGGAGAACAGTCGGTTCATCTGTTCCTTGAGCCGAACGGCGTCGCCGCGCTTCCCTCCCCCGGTCTCGGGGTTGAGGCCAACTTCGCGCATGAACTGTGACAGTGAATTGCCAAGCTTGAGGACACGCTGTTTTGTCCTCACCGCCTCGCTGGTAAGCCAGTACAGTAACAGCCGCGGAATCGTCCCGTACGGATAGCCGATGAGGTTGCCGGTGCGAATATTCAGATTCGTGCGGGTAATGACTAAGGTGAGGTCGCCGTTGGTGCGAGTCCATGCCTGAACGTCACCGGGATCGCTGTGGGGCAAGGTCACCTGAACGAGATGCTTGGCCATGTAGGCCAGCTCGTCTCGGCCTGGCCAGGCTTCCATGATCTGGCTGGCTGCTTCGATGAGCTGGGTTTGATGGCGGGTAACGATGGCCGTTTCAGTTTTGGGAAACAAGGCTCGCGGTCGGGAAAGAAGCTCCTCGGCTTCGGCGATTACTTGCTGGTCGCTTTTCCGGGCAGACTTTTGCTTGCCGGCTTTGGTGATTCCCTGCCCCATATTGCGGATGATGTCACCGGCTTTTTGCATTTGGCTCCCGCACTTCTTTGCCGCAGGCTAGCGTAGCAACAGCTTCGCCGCATCGACCAACAACATTCATACCTGCCATACTGTATGTATTGTACATACCATCACTACCCTACGCACTGTGCTTGAATCGTTGGTCTTGCGCGGTTGCCTCTCCGTGGGCGCGTAATAGATCGGCTCCGGGTTTCGCCACTCGTAAAGCGGCTTTGATCGTGCTGCTTTCGCTGAGACCTCTACGCCCCTGCCCTGCGAGATAGGCAATGAGTTCTTGGATGATACGCCGGTCTCCCTCGTGGAGGTAGATGGTCACGCGCTTCCCCGGCCCTGTGGTGGATGCATTCTTGCGGCCTTCGGTTATTGCTGGCGCGACCGGCTTGCGGTCTTTTACGGGTGCAGCCGCCTCCACCGTGGAAGGCGTTGTGGGTGCTTGAATCAAGCTCAACAGAGCAGTGGCTTTTGAAGATTGTTCTTTTGCCATACAGTACGCAGTGTACCTATTATACGTACAGTGTGCAACTACTTTTTAAGGGCCTGTAACGCAAGCACATCAGCCGCAAGTCGCAAGACTTCCTCGCGGGCGGGCGCGTCCAACGATTTCCAGCCTTGGCCGATGGCATGCTGATAGCATTCTCTGGCGCTCAGTGAGGCCACGAGTGCTGGAACGCTCAACTGCTTGGCGCTTTCGTCCACAAGGCGGCCCAAGACCGTTGTACGGCGGACTCGATTGAAGACGACTCGCGCAATCGCGTTCGGATTCTTCTCGCCGACAAAATGAGCTGCGGCCTCGGCCTCCCACAGGTCGGCAGGGGAGGGAGTTGTCACCACCAGAGCTACATCGGCGGCCATGACACCGGCTGCTGTCGCCGTATGCTCAATGCTCGGCGGCGTGTCGTAGATGAGAATGTCGTACTGGTGGCCGGGGCTGGCTTTTTCACCGGCAATGAAACCTAGGGCGCGGTTGCTGGTTCCCTGCGGGTCCCAGTCCCGGATAGCCACCGACCTTTTGGCTTGACGGAAGGCTTCATAGAGCAAGATCGACAAGGTACTTTTGCCAACGCCGCCTTTCTTGGCGAGGAGCGTAATTGTCATCAGCATCCATTACACACCATCCGTACACTGCTGACAAGCCGTATCATTCATACTGTACGTACATTATTGACTTGTGAAGCGGATGGGCGGGGGCTGCGGGGCAGGGAAGCGCGGCTGGCACTCTCGGCGGTGGTCCGGCCGCTCGTCGCAGATCTCACCTCTGAGAACGATTCGGAGAGCAGCACAAAGTGGGGGGTGAGTAACGCACGTGCATAATTCCAAAGGACATGACCCATCTCTTTGGGCTTTTGCCCAATCGAAACATTGGAGTTTCTGGCAATCACACCGGTTTGCCGACTGGAGGTCGCCGTTGATTCCAAAGGTGATTCCTTGGCTGACCCCCGACTTTGTGCTGCTCTCCTTCAGCCAAACTTTAAGGCATCCAAATCATTTACCAAGGCTTGGGAGAGCGCAAAGAGCCGCTCCAGGAGCTGTTCGGGGGAGCCGTACTCGACGGTAAGCTTGCCAGGCTCCAAATACACTCCCAGAGGGAGAGAACTGAGCCGGGTTTGGTAGACGCCGGGCACTGCGGGAACGGGGACGCGCGAAGCCCGCGTAAATTCCCGCAGCCGATGGAGCTCGGTGGAGAGCCGTTCCTTGCGGCAAACCTCAGTCGAGAATTCGTCGCCGGATTCGAGCAAGGCCAAAGATCGGAGCAGCGAATTCCGCTCAATCAGGAAGGTGCGGCCAGACTGGTAGCCGCCAAAGCGGTGCAGGAGCTGGATGGCGCGGCGGCGTTCGACGTGAAAGAGCGATTCGATCAGGGAGCGGTCGACCACAGGGACAGAGAGCTGCTGGAGTTCCCCTAAGATGAAGGGAAGTCGAAGCAACCAATCGCTTTTGCGAGACATAGCTAAGGTTCCCCTATTACACCATCTATATGCACAGTTGTGCACAGCCGGATTTTTAAGCAGCAAAGCACCAGGCAGATAGCATCCGATAATTCTCCTTATCGGGTGCTATTATAGTAGTAAATGCCGGAGCCCCAGCCCGTTCCGCCGTCGCCGACCCCGCCGCCCTTTCCCGTTCCCGACCACCCGCCCCTCTGGCCACCTCCCGAACCGCCTCGCCCGCCTCGGCCCAAAAGACCGGTCGAGGGAGCGCAGGTTTCACTCTTGTGCCGTTGTGGCGCGGTGCCAACGGTGGGCGGCTCGTGCCGGACCTGCTATCACCGCGCTTGGCGCTCGTCGGTTTACTTCGGCGGCAACCGGGAACGCGCGCTGGCGCGCGACGGCCACAGGTGCCGCGGCTGTGGCGCTGAGAGAAAACCCCTTGTTCATCACCGCCGACCGGGAGAGAACCCCACCCGGCTTCTCATTACCCTCTGCCGAGGATGCCATGCGCGGGTCCACCGTCTGGCTACGTTGCGGGTCTGGCTCCCGCCCTTTGTGGTGGCGCTCTGGGAAGAGCAGCACGTCGGCGCTCCGCTCCAGCTCCAGTTCGATCTGGCCGGGACGGCTTAACCGTGGAAACATCGCTGGAAGTAGCGGTCGCTCCCCGGATCGCGGTGGTTCTCCCGGATTTGGGGGCGATCCGCGCCCTGGTGCTGGACAGCGTTACTTCGCCGCACTCGCGGCGGGCCTATGGCCAGGCGCTCGATCATTTTCTGGGCTGGTACGGAGAAACGCCGCGCGGGCCGTTGCGCCGGGCCCTTGTCCAGGAATACCGGGCGCATCTCGAAACGCTGGGCCTCGCCTCCTCGACCATCAACGTGCGGCTCGCGGCCATCCGCAAGCTCGCGAGCGAAGCGGCCGAAAATGGGCTGCTGGATCGCGAGCTTGCCTCGGGCATCGCCAAAGTGAAAGGCGCCAAGCGGCATGGCGTGCGGGCAGGGAACTGGCTGACCCGTGAGCAGGCTCGCCTGCTTTTACAGGCCTCGGATCGCCGAACCTTGAAAGGGAAGCGCGACCATGCCGTGCTTGCGTTGCTCATTGGCTGCGGCCTGCGCCGGACCGAGCTTGCCCAATTAGCGCTGGAAGTGCTGCAGCAGCGGGAAGGCCGCTGGGTGCTGGTCGATCTCGAAGGGAAGGGAAGACGCGTGCGCAGCGTGCCGGTACCGGCTTGGGTGAAGATCGCGATCGACGAATGGACCGCTGCCGCCGGGATCGCGAACGGCCGTCTTCTCCGGGCGATCAACAAAGGCGGTGCCGTCTGGGGCGAAGGCGTCGATGAACGCGCGGTCTGGACCATTGTGGAGAGGAACGCGCGCGGTCTGGTGGAGGCCGGGAAACTCGGGCCGCACGATCTCCGCAGGACCTGCGCCAAGCTCTGCCGCGGTTCGGGCGGCGAACTCGAACAAATCCAGCTCCTGCTCGGCCACGCTTCCATCCAAACTACAGAACGCTATCTTGGGACAAAGCAGAACCTCAGCCAAGCGGTAAACGATAGGCTGGGCCTCGACGATTAACCGACGGGCTCCGGGTAAAATTGCCAGCTTACATCTGTAGGTTCCGTTGCAGACGTCGGCTGACGGCGAGCGTAGGTACACTACACCAGAGCGCCCGTTGAACAATTACCTAGGCGCCCATCGCGCGTTGCTACATCTGGGCTTGGCTCGTCTGAACCCCACCCAGCCGTCGTAGGTCGTATTGTTGCTTCTTGATCTTCTGCGCAAACTCGATGCCAGCAATCACCACGCGTGTGTTGTCAAACGACTGGAAGCCGAGCATCGGCTGCACTCTACTCTTTATGCGGCGGTGGTCTTGTTCAATCATGTTGTTCAGGTAAGCGCAGGATCGCACTCGCATCTTCCGGTAAAAGATCTCTCCACTGTCTTTCAGTTCTTGGACAGCACGATGTGAGGCTGCATAGGCGTCCAAAGTGATCGAAAGCGGATCGCCGTGCTTCAGCAAAGCATGGCGGAACAGGGTTTTCGCAGCGCGTACATCCCGGCGCTTGCTCAAGAAGAAATCAATGGTTTTGCCATTTTGATCGACTGCTCTATATAAATAGGTCCACGCACCGGCAACCTTGATGTAGGTCTCATCGCAGCGCCAGCTCAGGCCTACGGGTTTCTCGAATCTGCGCCAACGTTTCTCGAACTCCAGTGAGTAGCGGACCACCCAGCGCATAACCGTGCTCGGTGCAACAGAGACCCCACGGTCCCGGAGCATCTCGCAGATCTGGCGATAGCTGAGCGGGTATGTCAAATACCAACGTACGGCGACAACGATAACCTCATATTGGAACCAGCGGCCCAGGAATAGAGGATCACGGGTAGTGTTGCAAAGCTTAGCTTGGGCAGGCTGGTAGCCTGAGAGCACGGATGAGTGGGCAACCCTGGCTGTTTAAGTGGCGGCAGTTCGAAGCTGAAATCATCGTTTGTGCCGTGCGCTGGTATCTGCGCTACAGCCTGTCCTACCGCGAGGTCCAGGAGCTCTTGGTTGAGCGGGGAATCCGGGTCGACCACTCGACCATCTGGCGGTGGGTGCAACGCTATGCACCAGAGCTGGAGTTGCGCCAGCGCGAATACCTGAAACCGACAAATAAGAGTTGGCGCGTAGACGAGACCTATATCAAGGTCAAGGGCGAGTGGTGCTACTTGTATCGAGCGGTGGACTCTACGGGGGCGACTATCGAGTTCTTCCTCTCGGTGTTCCGCGACAAAGATGCCGCCCAGAGCCTATTCCGCCGGGCCATCCGGCACAACGCACCTCCGCCCCGGGTCATCAACACCGATCAAGCCCCGACGTATCCGACGGCCATCTCCGAACTGCAGAAGTCTGGCTACCTACCCCGCCGCTGCCGGCACCGTCCTGTGCAGTACCTCAATAATGTAATCGAACAAGACCACCGCTTCGTGAAGAAACGGATTGTGGCCAAGCAAGGCTTCCGTGCAGTGGCGTCTGCGCGTCGCACGGTCGACGGCTACGAGGCAATCCACAGAATGAGGAAAGGACAGGTCCGCTGGCTACCGGCCCGAGATATCGTGCTTCACAACCGCCATATCGATCGTCTCTTTGGACTCGTTCGCTAACCCGCCTCGAACCTCTCAGGCACGCTCGCCCCCTTACACCCCTGCTCAAAAATCTTTGCAACACTGCCGTTTCGATAATCTCCCGAATATTCCAGAAGGCGAAGGATCACAAGTTCCAATAGCCACTGGCCAGCGATCCACAACTCAGGCCATGGGTATTCTTTCTTTGGCTTCCTTTTACCGCTGCGAGATTGAGTTGGATGCACAAGATAGTTTCTGGCCTGAACCACCGCGTCTGCAATGTCTTTCCACTCCTTTTGGAACGCTACGATTTTTTTAAGGCCAGGTGGAATCCGGCGCGGTATCCCAAGCAGGGTGAGAGCGAGACCAAGTTTTTCAGAGGCGCTACTCAGCTGGCCATAGCCCTCGTCACTGAGCGCACGAGTTTTCTTGACAATAACGAACCAGGACAGCAACTCCAGGGCGCATTGCACATCGCCTGTAATCGGAGAATCTCGAAGGGGTGTGGGTGTGGCGGGCAGCATCGGCCATACGAGAGGAGCTTTCTTTTTCGTCTGGACGCTGATCGCCATCGGCGTGACTTCGTTATTGTCCGTGGTTCTTTCGGTTCGCGGGCTGTGGGGGCTGAGGCGGAGATGGCTGAGGCGGAGATAGTTTTGCCAAAACCCGCGGCGGTTCTCGTTCCACCGTTTAGAAGCTGCAAACCGGCGGCTTCAGACGGAGGAACCAGATGTCGAGTCCTACTTTCAGCGATGCACTTTCGTATGTAGTGGACCCAGGCCGAGATTTTATCGCGCGTGGCGTTGTGGCTGGCGTGGGCCTGGGACCGCGACCGGGAGTATTGGGAAAGGCACAGCTCACTGTTCAACGCGAAGGAGTTGTCGGCTTTCGAGCCGGTTCGGCGGGTCCTGGTTGACCAACTGCACTTTCCGGCCAGCGCGATCAACCAGACAGGGTTGACGATGGGGGCGGACTGTTCCCATGATCAACATGATCGAATTCATCAAGTGGTCGTTCGGTCCGGGGGCGCGGGCGGCGCTGTTCGCCGGGATGCCGATGAATCCGCAGGGGCGCCTGTTTGCGGAGATCCAGATGAATCAAAATTTGCTGAATGTGACGTTCAAGAAGCTGGGGATTGTCCAGGCGGATGAGGATTAGGCGGAGTTCATTCGGCGGCCATTTGACGGCGGAGCCAGGCGCGGGCAAAGCGGAGCTCATGTTGAACGATGTGAATCGATTTGCCGGTGGCGAGGGCCATTTCGGCGGCAGTCAGACCTCCGAAGTAGTGCATTTCGATGACTTGCGCGAATGAGGTGTTCTCGCGCGCCAGGGCTTCGAGGGCCTCGTGCACCTCGAGGACTTTCATCTGATGAGTGCCGTCGCCCCCCTGAATTTCGATGTTGGTGTCCCACGTGACCTTGCCGCGTCCACCGCGCTTGCCGGTGGCCACGGCACGGGCGTGGTCCACCAGGATTTGCCGCATGACGCGCGCCATGAGGGCCAGGAAATGAGCACGTCCGGTGAGAGGGGGCGGTTCCTCTTTATCGAAGAACCGAATATAGGCTTCGTTGACCAACGCGGTTGGCTGGAGGGTGTGTCCGGACGGCTGGTGGCGAAAGAAGGAGCGAGCGATCCGATGGAGTTCGCCATAGACGAGCGGCAGGAGCTCGTCGGCGGCAGAATGGTGACCGTCGGACAGCCGCTGCAAGAGCAGGGTAACCCGCAAGGGATCCGATTCAGCATAATCCGGCACTGTAGTATGATCCTACATCGCGACACTGAGACTGGAACGGAGGCGTGTGGACCAGAACATTATCGACCTTTTCCATAAGCTGGCCGATTGTTCGGCGGCTGAGCGGGAGGAATATTATGGGCGGCACCACGTAGGCGCCGATCGACGCGCCGAGGTAGAGGCGCTGCTGCGCTTCGACAAAACGACAAACCAGTCAGTTGCCGGACATGTGGCTTTCGTGGCGCGGGAGGCACTGGAAGAGGAGGGGGCTACCCAGGTGATGAAACCCGAAGAGCGATTGAGCCACCGGTCGGCCCCCGCCGCGCCGGATTTCTTCGAAGGCCGGTTTTTGCCGGGGGCGATTGTAGCGCAACGCTACCGGATCGTAAATCTGCTGGGACGCGGCGGGATGGGCGAGGTGTACCGGGCGATGGACCTCACGCTGGGGCAGACGGTGGCGCTCAAGTTTCTTCCGGAGGGTGTGTCGCACCAGTCCGCGGCCCGCGAACGGCTGTTCAACGAGGTTCGAGCAGCTCGGGAGATTACGCATCCGCAGGTATGCCGGGTTCACGACGTGGGGGAGATGGACGGCCAGTTCTACATCTCGATGGAATTTGTGGATGGCGAAGATCTGGCGTCGCTGTTGTCGCGAATCGGGCGGCTGCCGCTGAAGAAGGCCAGTGAACTGGCCGCGGGGATTTGCGCGGGGCTGGCGGCGGCACACCTGAGAGGGCTGATTCATCGCGATCTGAAGCCGGCGAACATCATGGTGGACGGGCGGGGGCAGCCGCGCCTGATGGACTTCGGCTTGACGGCGAGTGTGGCGAAGATCGCTCCCAACGAGGTGGGGTTCGGAACGCCGATGTATATGGCTCCGGAGCAACTCGCGGGACGGGAGGTATCGCCGCGGAGCGATTTGTATGCGCTGGGGCTGATCCTATACGAGCTGTTCACGGGGCGGCATCCGTTCGAGGGGCAATCGATCGGGACGCTGCTGACGGCGCGGCAGACGATCACACCGGCGCCGATGTCGACGCTTTGTCCGGAAGTTACAGCGCCTGTGGAAGCGGTGGTGGCGGCGTGCCTTTCGCCGGACCCAGCGCGGCGGCCGGGGTCGGCGAATGCGGTGGCGGCAGCGCTGCCATACCAGGACGCACTAGCTGCGGTGATTGCGGCGGGAGATACCCCCTCGCCGGAACTGATCGCCGCGTCAGGAGATACGAAGGTGATACGACCAGTTCTGGCCTATGGCGCGGCGGCAGTCATTCTGTGCGCGCTGTTTGGTCTGTTTTTCTTAAAGGCTAAAGCGAGCGGAGAGCAGAGGCTGTCCCCGGAGGTTCTTCAGCAGTCCGCACAGACGCTGGCGCGGAAGCTGGGGTATCCGGCTGATCCCGCCGATACGGGTTATGGATTCGAACGCGGCGGATCGATCGGGAATCCCTACTTGCGCTTCTGGTATCGCGAAGGCGACAGGGAGTTGCAGCCGTCAACGATGGTCAATTTCCTGACTGTACCGGGGCGGTTGACGCCGTCGGATCCGCCGCTGCAACCGGGAATGCGCCTGGTGGAGATGGATGGGCGAGGGCGGCTGATCCGGTTTACCGCCATTCCTCGGGCGGCGCCTGCTGTTGCTCCGCAGGTGGACTGGAAGGTTCTGTTCGACAGCGCCGGACTGGATTCTTCGAGGTTCAGCACGACTTCCGCGGAGTGGCATGTCCCCGTGGCAACGGACGGCGTCGTGCAATGGGTGGGGAAGGCTTCCCCGGACGGTCCGAGCCTGTTGGTCACGGGTGCGTCACTGGCGGGACAAGGGGTGTTTTTTGAAGTAAAGGATGCGGCGCGAGGTCCGGAGGCGGACGGTCCCGTGATACAGCAGATCACTCCCGCCGCGACGGTCTTGATGATCTGCGGTTTGATTGCGCTCGCGTGGAAGGCACGCAGCAACCTGCAACGGCAGCGAGCGGACCGGCAAGGAGCCTTCCGTCTGGGCGCGGCGATGTTTTGTATTTGTGCCGGCGAGTGGGTGTGTTTAGGGAGGCATGCCTTTACCGTGCGGGAGGCCGTACGGGCTTCGGGCGCGCTGAGTTGGGCGTTGGCGATGGGGGTGCTGGTGTGCCTTGGTTATCTGGCGGTCGATCCCATGGCCCGCCGCATTTTTCCGGACATGCTGGTTTCGCTGCAGCAGGTTCTGATGGGAGGCAGGCGCGATGCGAATTTGGGGCGCGACATCCTCGGCGGGCTGGGCACTGCCGCTGTCATCAGTCTGTTCATGCAGAGGTGGGGGCAAAAAGGAATGCATTTTACGTACGATTATTGGACTCCGAGAGCGCTAGCCGGGATTTGGCTGGGGGACTTGCGGCTGGGGGTGTGGATCGGTCTGTCTCTTCTGATGCTGCTCGTCGCTCTGATGGGACTTCTGGGAAAGAAGCGGATACGCCGCGGGGCGCTCGCAGTTGTCATTGCGGAGACCGTCCTCTTCTGTTTGAAAGATATGCCGGCGGTGCACGACGTTTCGGACTGGTATGCGCAAGCACCGCTGCTGGGATACGCCGCGCTGGCCCTGCTGACGGTTTACGGAGCTCGGCTGGCGGCCGGATCGGGACTGCGTAGTTCAGGGTCTCAGACTTCAGTATGATGTACCTCGTGCTACCGAACTCTCTCCGTTTGGCCCGTTACCTTGCGCCCGTGGCGCTGCTTGCCTTCGTGCCTTTGGCGAGGCCGTCGGCGGACGACTATTTTCCGCACCCGATGCCAAGGGCGGATGGCGGACTTTGAGCGATCCGGCCAAGATCGCGAAAACGGCCGGCGTCGACAAGCAGAAGCTCGACGAGGCGTTCGAGTATGTCCAGAACACGAGCCAGCACGGCGGTTTGCTGGTGGTGCGGCACGGCTACCTGGTCTACGAGGCCAGCCGGGACCATTCCGGGAATTTTGTACGCTAAGGCCCTGCAGGAGCTTACGCGATCAATCCCGCGGATCACTTCCGGATGGCGTCACCCAGGAATCTTAAGAAAACTTTCCAAAGCTGAACAGCCGTAAAATGAGAAGACCTATGCGCACGTTGATCATTTGCGTCGCCGCATGTTCGCTCGCGCATGCGGCTGATATTCGCGTCGCTATCGAACCGCACTCAGCCCGCAAACCGGCTCCGGACTTCGTGTTGCTTGACGCCTCCGGCAAGTCAGTCCCGCTGTCAAGTTTCAAAGGCAAGCCTCTTGTTCTAGACCTTTGGGCCACCAAGTGTGGCGGCTGCATCAAGGAAATTCCATCGTTCATCGAAATTCACCACGCCTACGCCAAAGGCGGCCTTGCCGTGGTTGGAATTTCCATGGACATTCTCTATGAAGATTTGAAAGGGCCTGCTGAGGCCTGGAGTCTCGTCAATCCCTTCGTCGCAGCCCACAAAGTTGATTACCCTATATTGATGGGCGACGACTGGATCACGAAACGCTATTCGGTCAACGCACTCCCGGTGACCTACCTCATCGACAGAGGCGGCCGTATCGCCGCCAAATACGTTGGTGTGGCGGACCGCGCCAACATTGAAGCGAACATCAAGACGCTTCTAGCCGAGCGCTGAATGCAATAGAAACTGCAACGTTCCGAGTCGCTCCCGGATGCTCGCCTATCGCCGTCAACCGACGCCGGTCTCAAAAACATCCGTTTTCGAGACTGCCGACAGGCAATCGCACCAAGCTTGCCGGATTGCGAGCCGCGCGGGCGCGGGGAAGAAACGGCGGCCGCCCGGCAAAAATGGATGCCCGGAAAATCACCACGGCCCGCACGCTTTTGGACAACCCAAACGCCAGTGTGACCGAAGTCTGCGATACCCTACATGTCTCCCGGGCAACGCTGCATCGGCACCTTGAAAAATCGGCTGGCAAGTAATCTTTGAAGACTGCACACCCCCCCGAATCAGGAGCTGTCATCATGCCAACGCACGAACTACTGTCTGCTGCACAGCGGGCGGAACTTCTCGAAGCGCATCTCACGCTGGGCGAGCGGGAAATTGCCCGCTACTATACGCTGTCGACAGGGACCTCGAAATAATCCGCCGCCACCGGCGGGATCATAACCGGTTAGGATTTTCCATCCAACTTTGCCATCTTCGTTTTCCCGGATGGCCGCTGAAAGCAGGAGAAGCACCGCCGCCGCAACTTCTGGTTTATGTGGCGAGGCAACTGAACGTCAGCCCCGAACTCGTGCATGAATACAGCCGGGCCCGCGATACAACAAGACGTGAGCACCTGCTGGAATTGCAGCGCGACTTCGGCTTTCAGCCGTTCACCGATGGGCTGTCGAGCAAACTCGCCGATCTTATGCTTCCCGATGCGTTGCGCTCCCCGAAACCAATGCCATTGATCGCTGCATTGCTTGACCAAATGCGAATGCAGAAGATCATCGCGCCGGCCTTCTCGACTGCGGAAAAGCTGGTATGGGAGATCCTCGCGCGTGCTGAGGCAATGATCTTCGACCAACTCACATCTAGTACATCGTACAGATAGTTCTTTATATTAAAGAGAACTCTGGTACGCTGGGGTATGCCTCGGGTGGCGCTGCCCCTCGATCTCGATGCCCAGACGCGCAAGACTCTCGACAAGTTCGTTATTTCGGCTTCCACGCCCCAGTCATTAGCCCTCCGCAGTCGCATCGTCTTGGCGGCCGCCGACGGATCGACGAATCAGCAGATCGCTGCTGCGTTGAAGATTCCGCCGATCACGGTGGGGAAGTGGCGCCGATCCTTCGCCCTCCAAGGCTTCGAGGGCTTGCGCGACGCCCCGCGGTCTGGCCGACCCAGTAAGTATGATTTTGAGATCCGGCACCAGGTGCAAACGCGCGTATGCCAGCAACCGGACGATCAAAGCCGCTGGACCGTACGTACTCTGGCGGCCGAATTCGGACTGCCAGCCAGCACTGTGCACGCCATGCTGGTTGCCGCCAAATTGCAACCGCATCGCATTAGGACGTTTACCTTCAGCCCCGACCCCGATTTCGAAGCCAAGTTACTGGACATTGTCGGCCTGTATCTGAACCCACCAGAGAATGCATTCGTGCTATGCGTGGACGAGAAGCCTAGTATTCAAGCGCTGGATCGGACCCAGCCCTTGTTACCGCTGAGTGCCAAGAAGCCTCGCGCTTGGACCAACGAATACGTCCGCCACGGCACCCAAACCCTGTTGGCAGCGCTGGAGATTGCTACGGGCAAAGTGGTTGCGCATGTTCGAGACAGGCGGACGACGGTAGATTTCTTGAGTTTCATGGACGAGGTCGTCAGGTCTTATCCCGTCCGCGAACTTCACGTCGTTCTGGACAATCTCAACATTCACAAAAACGAAGCGGCCAAAAAATGGCTTATGCGCCACCCGCGAGTGCATTTCCACTACACCGCCACGCACGCCTCCTGGATGAATATGATCGAGTGCTTTTTCAGCATTCTCACTCGGCAGGCACTCACGCATAGTGTCCAACGCTCCAAGAAGGAGTTGAAGGATTTCCTCATTCGCTACCTGAAGAAATACAGCGAGAATCCCACCCCCTTCACCTGGACTAAAGGTCCAGAACACTTTCAGCGCATTATCGAAGCAACCAAGGACTATCAGGCCGCCCATCCGAAGCAACCTAGATCGCAGAAAGCCAGAGCTAATACTAAAAGGGATTAATTGTACGATGTACTAGTCTCACTCTTGTCCAGCGTCGCCAATTGGATCAGTTGACCACCGCGATGGACGGCTCGTCTAAAGGGCTTGGATGGTTACGCCAGGCCGTGGGAAGGCCGACGCCGGTGAACTTCCTTCGGGTATGCGAAAGACTGCTAGCCATTCGTGCCATCAGGCTCGACGAAGGAATGGGCAGCACCGTCCATCAGAGCCGTTTACAACAGTTGGCGCGCGAGGGGGCCAGATATTCTCTTCAACATCTCAATCGCTTCCACGATAACAAGCGTCAGGCTCTGCTCGTGGCGTTTTTGATCCGCACGGCCCAGGAGTTTACAGATCAGGCGATGGACATGCACGACCAGATGATCGGACGCTTGTTCAATCGGAGCGAGCGGCGGCAGCAGGAGGGTTTTCAGCAGAATGCCAAAGCCATCAATGACAAGGTGCGGCTATACGCGGAGATCGGTAAGGCTCTGATTGCCGCCTATAAGGCAAAAGCGGATCTGAGCAAGGCTCTTGAGTCCGTGCTCGGCTGGGATCAGTTTGCTACCACCGTGGAGGAGGCCGAACGCCTGGTCGAGCCTTTCGATTGTGATTTCCTCGATGAAATGCGCGGCCAGTATCCGCAGATTCGTCAGTACAGTCCTACTCTCCTGAGCACGTTCGAGTTCCGTGTTGCGCCGCCAAGCGCGTCCCTACTAAAAGGGATCGAGCTGCTGCGGGAGATGAATGAGTCTGGTAAACGCAAACTGCCCAAATCTGCGCCCCGAGGCTTTGTCAGGCAGCGCTGGACACCCTATGTGTTCGCTGGCGATGAGATAGACCGTTGCTATTACGAAATGTGCGCGCTATCGGAACTTCGCAATGGCCTACGTTCCGGGGACGTGTGGGTCGTGGGAAGCCGCCGTTATGGAGATTTCGAAAGCTATCTGATTCCGAAAGACTCCTGGCCTGGTGTACGAGCGAGAGGGGCCGTCGGCGTCGCGGTCAAAACGGATTGCGCGACATATTTAAATGAACGACGCGAAGTGCTTAATAATGAACAACTGATACGGGTTGGGTCGCTCGCAGAAAAGAGCGAATTGCCGGAGGCCCGGTTGGAGAATGGGCATCTTCATTTCAGCGCCCTGTCCCGATCCGTGCCGGAAGCCGCCGAAGAATGGACCGAACGCGCCTATGACCTCCTGCCCAGGATCAAACTGACGGACCTGCTCACAGAAGTGGACGGCTGGACCCGGTTCACGGGCTGCTTCACGCATCTCCACAACAGTGAACCAGCCAAAGATAAGGCGGTCTTGTTGTCCGCCGTTCTCGCTGACGCCACGAACCAGGGGATGACCAAGATGGCCGATGCTTGTCCCGGCCTGACATTCGATCGGCTCTCCTGGACTGCGGACTGGCACATTCGCGAAGAAACGTATTCGAAGGCGCTGGCAGAAATCATCAACGTACATCACAAATTGCCATTCGCCGGACACTGGGGCGACGGAACAACATCATCCTCGGATGGCCAGGCTTTCCCGATTTCCACCCGCCGCCCTGCGACGGCCACCATCAATGCTAAATACGGGCGCGATCCAACGGTCACGTTCTACACTCACGTGTCGGATCAATACGGCCCATTCCATACGAAAGTCATAAACTCCACGGTCCGCGACGCATTGCACGTGCTGGACGGGCTGCTCGGACACGACACCGATCTTCGGATACGAGAACATTACACCGATACTGCCGGCTTCACTGATCAGGTGTTCGGGACGTGTCACATGCTGGGCTTTCGATTTGCTCCGCGCATCCGCGATCTGGGAGACCACAAGATTTACCCGATAGCAAAACCGGCTAAGTATCCTACGTTGGAGCCGTTGATCGGCGGCACCGTGAATACGAAGCGCATCGAGCAGTACTGGGATGATCTTCTACGGCTGATCAGCTCTATCGGATTGGGAACGGTTTCAGCTTCACTGATTCTCGGCAAATTGGCGGCGTATCCTCGCCAGAACGGACTGGCTTTGGCTCTACGCGAATTAGGCCGGATTGAGCGAACACTATTCACGCTGGAATGGATTCAGAGCCCGGAACTCCGGCACCGCGTGCATCTCGGCTTGAACAAAGGCGAGGCCCGCAACTCTCTGGCTCGGGCCATCTTCTTTTATCGCCGGGGCGCGGTTCGTGATCGACTGCGCGACGATCTGCAAAATAAAGCGAGCGGGCTGAATCTGGTCGTCGCCGCGATCATCCTCTGGAATACCGTATATCTTGAGCAGGCTGTGGCGGTGCTCCAACGACAAGGAACGCCGGTGCCCGCCGAATGCCTGCCGCACTTTTCGCCGCTTGGTTGGGAACACATTAACCTGACAGGCGATTACATCTGGGATTTGCGTCAGACCACGACTCTGCAGCACCTGCGGGAACTGCGGAGAGGTACTCTTAGCGTACAAACCGGGCTGGAATCTAAGGCCGGGTAACCCTTAGCGTACAAAATTCCCGGAATGGTCCCTCCTGGCCCAAGGTGCCATATTGCACCAGTTCAGCATCCAGAATGACCAGGGCCGGTGAAAGGACACGAATAGCTTCGTTCATCAACTGGGGTACGGTAGTCTCTGACCAGAACTGCGGCTCGGT
>JBBSHP010000005.1:0-27590 GCA_038232555.1 Bryobacterales bacterium | reverse complement strand
CGAATCGTGCTCGCTGGAATCGAACTCATTCAGAAACTGAAGAAGGGCCAATATGGCGTGCCCCGCAGGTTCGGACGGTTCTCTCGCGACATTTGGAATAGCGTACTTGCCGCTTGAAAACCTAGGTGCAACAGAACCCCTTCCGAGCCATCGACAGAAAGGGCCGGGTATGGGGAACCGGTATGACGCCGAAGGTGCTTTGGGAATCGTGATAGCGGCCGCCGCGCGAGCCGATATTCCAAAGCTTGCCCCGCACGATCTGCGGTGCACTTGTGCCCGGCTGTGCCACGTTGCTGGCGGTGAACTGGACCAGATTCAATTCCTGCTCGGACACGTCTCCATCCAGACGACGGAGCAGTATCTGGGTTGCAAGCAGAAGCTGCGTTACGCCGTCAACGACAAGATGGGAATAGAGCCCTGAACGGACATACGGCGAGTAAGGGGGCGGATAGCCCGCCCCTTCGCGACAAGCAGGGGCTTGCGGCTTTCAGGCAGGTACGCAGTCGGTCAGTCTCCGGATAGCGCGCAGACCACCCTATTTGAGCTCTTCCTCGATTTTTTTTTGAAATCGTGGCACGTTTTGGCCTCCTGCTTGCCCACCTACCTCTGACATGCGACGATCCGTTCTTTACCAACCTCTTGCCGTACTGCTCGCCCTGCTGCTACTTCCGTGGGTAGCGGTGGTTTCCGGCGACCGGAATCACTTTACAACCAGTGCGCAAATCATCATTTCCTGCAATGGTCAGGGCATCATCAAAAGCCTGTGCGGGGCTGATGGCCTCACTTCCGCGGGCGAGATCAGCGGCTTTGAAACGAATGCCGTGAATGCCTGGCTGGCAGCACATCAACTGCCGGCGGACAACACTGTGTATCAGTACGGCCGCGTAAACCTCCGCAATGAGTTGAGGGCCTTCCTGCTCGCGTCGATCCTGGGGATTATTCAGAAGCCGGCAGCCCAGCGTACCGCGCGCGAGCAGACGGTCTATAACTGGATGCAAAGCAAGTTGAAGCTGAACGAGGTTCTGCTCTATCAGGCGGCCATTGCGGAGTGGAACAAATACAACGTGGACCGCTGCAATTACCAGTTAGACCAGGACATTGCCAACGCTTACAACATCACCTACGACCCTACGCCGTTCTGCTATGCACAGTCGCCTTTGTCGATCGCGTTTTCGTTTCCAGCAACGCCGGCCGCCAGTTATTTCCTTGCTGTTGGTCTGAAGAAATCCTACGGAGCAGCCCTTGCCGCCAATAATCAGTACGGCGCGGCGATCAGCTATGCAACTGCAAACAACATGCCGAACGCCACGGCGCTTCCGCTTGCAGTGGGAGCGGGAACGGGCGTTGGTGCCGCGTTGGCAGTTGCCGGGACAGCCGCTTCTATCTTCCCGGCCACCGTGGGCGTCGCGGCCGCCACAGCCGCCGGTGTGGAGGTCAGCTTCTCTTCCGCGTACGTTGCCGCAGTGTCGGCCACCGCGCCACTGACAACAGGCCTGGCGACTGCGGGTGCGGGAGCAATCATCGCTGTGGCGGTCGCTATCGCCATACAGGCGGGCATACAGGCAGTGAATAACCAGGCACAGATTGACCAGCTAAACGGGCTGAACGCAACTCTTACGAGCGTGCAGGCCTCAGACCCGGACCTGAGCACCTTCTTGAATGATGACCAGGGTCGCTACAAATTGAACGCGACATTTGTCACCCAAACGCTGCCTGACACTCCGAGCACCGCGCCCCTGCCGCAGCATCAGGCGGGCACGGATCTGGATCTCTCCGTCGCGCCAGAAGGCGATAGCGGCGTCGGCACCTCTTCGGCACAGGCCACATATCAGGACTGGAATCAGAACCAGGTTTCGATCACGACCTGGGGTGGGTACCTGATCCAAACAGTGACCAGCTCGGATGGTAAGAACTCGTCGTCCTCTATCACGCCAACCATGCACTACCTGGACTGGGCGGGCAACCAGACAACGGCTTCGCGCAGCGGTTCCGTGTTCCTCGTTGTCAGGAACGGCAGCACGCAGCCGTCGTGCCCGGTTGACAGCACGACCAAGCTTTCCACGCAGGCTCCGCAATCCTGTTCCAGCTATGTGACAGATGTGCTGCAGGTAGTCGATAAAGACGGGCACCACGTCTCGCTAAGGATCAGCGGTCTGCCGGTGTTCTCAACTAACGCTAGCTTCAGCACGCGAGTGAACACGACTGGGTCTGGAACCATCACGGTTACTTCCGGCGCACCCGTGTCCGATTTCAAGGTAGTAGGTGCCGTCCCACCCGGCCTGACAGTAACACCGGTGGATGGCAACAACATCAAAGTGCAGTTCGGTCCTTCGTCCCAACCGCGCCAGGATAGTCTCCTGTTTTCGGCGACAAATGCATTCGGAACGGTGACTCAGAACGTTTCCTTCATCTCATACACCGACCTGCAATTTACGTCCGTTCCCAGCATTAGCGCCATATTCGGAAACGCTGTTCGCTATCGCGTTGCTACCAATGCGGGGAGCACGGTGACTTTCAATTCTTCAGGTTTTGATGCTTACGGTCTGACGGTGACGAACGCGGGGGACGGGACCGCCACCATTGCCGGCATCCTCAATGGCCCGCTATACCTGCTTTGCGGAGGCCCCGAACCGTGTCCCACGATCACGGCCAGCAACGGGGTGCAAACGCTGACCACACCGGTGACGATCACTGTGCAGCCGAAACCAATCACCCTCCCTGAATTCCATGACACAACGGTGCTTGGTTACTTTGCACCGGGGTCACTGGTTTCGTCTGAGTTGCCGAACACCATCGGAGCGGGGACGGTCAGCTTTACCGGAAAGCTGCCTGCGGGACTCAGCCTCGCTAACCCGACGGGGAGCATGGGAGTGAAAGTCACCGGAACGCCTGCAATCGGTTCTGAAGGAAGTTACAGCATCGTTGTAACCACAAGCTATCTAGGGGCAGACAAGCCTGTTTATGTCACGATCAACATCGGAGTACTGCAGAAGGTGACATTCACCACTCTGCCGCAAGCCGTGTTCTATCTCAATCGGCTCAATACGTTCGGGGTTGGGGTAGTGGGCACGCCGACACCGACGTTACTAAATAGCAACTTGCCCTCTTGGTTGACGTTTACGTATCAGCCGCAAGTCACAGGCGGGACGGGGAAGCTAAGCGGGACACCAACGGCAACGGGTTCGGTTCCAATCCAGTTCCTCGCTTTGCAATCGACTGGTGCACAGGTGACACAGAACTTCACCCTTTACATCCGGCGGCCCGGCGACGTGGACGGGGATGGACTAACTACATGTGCCGACTATCAAGTGATCAAGAGGAATCTGGGCCAGGTGTTCGGGCAGCCTGGCTTCAACGCGGCTGCCGATTACAACGGCGACGGCGTGGTCAGTATCGAGGATCTTTCCGCACTCGCATTGTTATTGACGGGCAGCCCGGTGTGCCGGTAAGCAAAAGGAGCCACGACATGAAAACCATATCGATTTTGACAACGACGGCTCTTCTGAGCGCAGTAGCTGCTTCTGCGCAAACCAGCGCAGACCCCAGCCGTGAAACAGTTTCGCTTGTGCGTGCTTCAACGCCCACCAAGATCAACGCCGGGACCACGTTCGCCGTGGCTGTCTACGCCACCAGCCAGACGCCCGGGCAGTTTAGCCTGTATGGCTACCAGTTCGATCTGAAGTTCGACCCAACACACCTGCAGGCAACTGGGGTAAGCGAAGGCAGTTCGTTTCAGACAACGCAATTTTCGGATTTCCTTGCGGGGGCTATAGACAACACCGCTGGAACAATCCACACGTCCTATGACACGCTGCAAGGTGGGACCGCAGCTGTACGGGACCAGAACGCGCAGATGGCTGTGATTCAGTTTAAAGCACTGCAGACGGGCAACGCCGATATCGCGCTTCTGTCTCCCGTTCTGGTAGATCAAACCGGAAAAAAAGTTTTACTGAACCCTACGTCGGGCATCCACGTCCTGGTGGAAGACAGCACGCCTCCTGTTGTGACGCCGCGGATCAGCGGATCACTCGGAACGAATGGCTGGTACACCAGCACGGTGAACGTCGCTTGGACGGAGACCGACGGCGAGAGCGGCATCTCTTCGCCCCCGTGTCCAACTACCACCATCACCGCCGATACAAGCGCACAGGCAGTAAGCTGCACGGCCACAAATGGCGCCGGGCTTTTCACAACCCAGACAGTAACAATCAAGAAGGACAGCACAGCGCCCGTACCGAAGGCTACGGTCTCCGGCACACTGGGCACCAACGGGTGGTACACCAGCAACGTAGCGGTGAACTGGACAGTGGCGGCGGGCCCTTCGGGCAACACGAGCCAACCATGTCCGAACGCAACAGTGACCGCAGACACCGCCGGCGTCACATATACCTGTCAGGCGACCAGCGGCGCGGGGCTGACGGGCACACAAACCGTGGCGGTGAAGCGTGACGCGACGCCGCCAGTGATCAGTGGTCTTCCGGCGCCTGGAAGCTGCTCGGTCTGGCCGCCGGACAAAAAGATGGTGACCGTGGCGACCGTAACAGCGGCAGATCCGAACGGCTCCGGGCTACTCGCTGGGTCGTTGACAGTGATCGGGGCCAGCAATGAGCCGCAGTCGCCAAATGATCCGGACATCGTGATTTTAGGTGGCGTTATACAGGTGCGGGCAGACCGCCTGGGCAAAGGAAACGGGCGCATCTACACGTTCACCGCCACGGCATCTGATCTGGCTGGAAATACAGCGACTGCCAGCGGCCAATGCGTGGTTCCTCATTAAGTAAACCACCGTACTAAACAGCGGCAAGCGGGCGCGGATCCTTCCCGCCCGCCTGTTCCGTGCCGGCGTACTCGCGTTGGAGCCAGAGACGCGCGAAGTTCCACCGGCGAGCGACCGTGCGGCGGGAGAGAGCGAGTTTCAGTGCAATTTCTTCTTCAGACAAGCCTTCGAAGACTTTCAACTCCACCACGGCGCGCAGTTCGGGGTCAATGGCTGCAAGCCTTCGGAGTGCGTCCTCGATTTCATGCAGTGTGTTCTCCCCACGCTGCAGGTCCGCCGATTCCGGATCGACTCTGTGCGCTCGTTTCGCAAGCGGACGGGCATGGTGAATCAGCAACCGGTTCATCAGATGGCCGGCGAGTCCGAAGAAGGCAGCCTTTTCATCGTTGGGAAGCAAGTTGGAGGGCGGGCGGGAGCGTGAAAGCTCCAGATACAACTCATGTACCAGCACTGTGGGCTGCCATGTATGCCCGGGGCGTTCGCGATTCATACGGGCGGCTGCCAGACGCCGAAGTTCGGGGTAAAAGAACTTCACCAGTTGCGACATGGCGGCGCGGTTCCCGCTGCGGTACTCGCGGAATAATGTAGCCAGTAGGTTCGGATCGGCTGGTCCCAGGCTCGCATTGGTTATTTCGACCACTCGGCCGCAGTATACGACAAGTGTATTGGCTGCAGCAGTGGTCCTCCGGCGGTTCGCCTTGGTTAAACTGAATTCTGGGTTGGATTCCGAGCCGTGACAGACGGGCAGTGGCGTGCGGTTTTCGAGATCTACGAAAGCATTCAGAGTCAACCGGAAGAGGATGCTGAGGCCTTCCTGTCGGACGCCGCGTTCGACCCTGACGTGGTGAGCCAACTGAGAGCTCTTCTGGGGACCGCCGGGGAGGATGAGTTTGCGCTGGCCGAGGCCGCCAGCATCCGTCCGGATCTGAAGCCGGGCGATGTAGTCCACCACTTTGAAATTCGCGAACAGATTGGCGCGGGTGCCACTGGAACCGTGTTCAGTGCTTGGGACACACAACTCGCCCGTCATGTGGCCCTGAAGTTCCTAGCCATTCCCAAGCTGCTGCAAAAGTCTTGCGACTCGGCCTCACCGGACGGCTTCCTGCGGGAAGCGCGGGCTGCGTCCGCCATCCAGCACCCCAGTATCGTAACTGTGCATAGCATTGTTCGTGTGCAGCCGGGCGAAGACGAATCCTCCATAGCCATCGTCATGGAACTGGTGGAAGGGGTTCCGCTCCGCTCGCTCTGCGACGAGCCCATGCCCCGGGCCAAAGCGCTCGACATCGCACGCCAGGTTGCCAGTGCGCTGGCAGCCGTCTATTCGCGCGGCATCGTTCACGGCGACATCAAACCGGAGAACATCATGGTCCGGCCCGACGGAATCGTTAAGGTTGTCGATTTCGGCCTTGCGCAGGAGTTGAGCAAAGACATCCCGGAAGGCGCGAGGTTGCGACCAGGCGGCACCTTTCGCTATATGTCCCCAGAGCAATATTCGGGCGCGCTGCCTTCGGGTGCCAGCGACGTATTTTCGCTGGGCATAGTTCTCTACGAAATGCTGACCGGCCGCACGCCGTTCTCTGATCTACCCGCGGCAGAAGCGGCGGCCACGCAGTCAGAATCACCAATAAACTTGACTGGTATCCCCGGCTGGATTCGGACCTTGCTGGCAAAAATGCTGTCCCTGGAACCGACACGCCGGCCGGGTGCTGCCGAAGTACTCACACAGGCAGCGAAACTGATTGATGCGCCATCGCGATTCTGGACGCGTGCCGCTCTCGTACTGGCGGTTGCCGTTGTCGCTATCGTAGCCTCGTTTATCGGTTGGAGCAGTTCGAAGGGGAAGGATGGGCCTCCGCCTGAGCCCGCGTTCGAGCAGATCACAAGGAAGACGGCGGAAAGCCGTGTTACTTCCGCCGCGGTCTCTCCCGATGGTGCGGATACCGCTTATGCGACGGTGGACGGGGGGATTTTCATTCGTGATAACCGCACTGGCAGAGTACGCGAACTTCCGGCGCCGAAACAGTTGAAGATTTACAGAATGGCCTTTCCCGCAGACCCGAAGGCCCCGCTGCTGGTCGCGGGCGCTTCCGGGCCTCGCACAGAAACGCAAACATGGGCGGTTCATCGCGATGGTAGTTCGCCGGACAAGCTCTGGAGTGGCGCGAGCGAGATGGCTATCTCACCCGATATCTCTCAAGTTGCCGTCATTGCGCATGGCCACAGGGAGATCTCCCTGATGCCGATCGCGGGTGGCCCTAGCAAGAAGGTTTTCGAGGCCGGGCAAACCGAAGTCATCCCGATGTTGTTCTGGGCCTCTACAAAAGACGCGATCTTCTTCCGTCTGAAACGGCTGTGCGCGCCGGGCGACGCCGAAGTAAACGCCTCCCTGCTCGGCAGCAGCGAGTGTGGTGAAGGCACAATACAACGTTTGGATCTAAGCACTGGTGAGCGCAGAATCATGGCGCGAGACAGAATAATGATCTCGGCAGCTTCGCTTCGAGATGGCAGCATTCTATATCTACAGCCTGCCAATGCAGATAACTATGCCGTTTTCGATATTTGGAAAACCCGGATCGATCCCGAAACGGAGCAGTTCGAAAAACCTCGGCAAATGACCCACTTGGGAGTGGAGATGAGTCAGCTCTCCGCCAGTGTTGATGGCAACGTGGTTGCTGTTATGAGATCTAACGCCCGTCCAAACATAAGCGTTGCGGACCTGGGTGGACGAGACGGTCTGAAAGTCTTGCGCCCGCGGCCATTGACTAACGAAATCACATTTAACTTTCCCCACGCTTGGACGGCAGACAGTGAGTCCGTGATTTTCGAGTCCATACGCAGCGGCAATGAGGATCTGTTTGTCCAGGCGCCCGGCCACAGGGAAGCCGAAACGATAGTGGCGGAGAAAGGAGACGAGGTGATGGCGCAGGTCTCGCCCGATGGCAAATTGGTCCTTTATAGCTGGTACCCGACCGCGCCGCTCCGGAACTATTTGGATCAGCACAAACTGATGCAGGCGCCGATCTCCCGCGACAGCGCTGCGCGGGAAGTTCCTATAGGGGGAGACTTGGACGAATTTCGCTGCGGCATTCCCGGCTACGGCACGCGATGCGTGCTTCGCGTCAGCAAGGCGGATGAGCAGATCTATTACGACCTAGACCCTGTGCGCGGAAAGGGCGCGGAACTGGGTAGAAGCAAGACCGTGTCCAAGGTAATGGGTGCGTGGGCGTTGTCTGCGGATGGTACGCGAGTCGGCATCCCGGACTCCGGCAGACTGGGTGAATTCGTTGAGCTTGCGCTGAGTGAGGACCCCGGCGCCCGTAGTGAGCGCCGTGTGATGCTGAAGGGCGTCGGCCCAGTCCATGGGATGAATCCATTCCCCGGTAAGCCGGGTTGGCTGCTTACGCTGAGAGAGGAAGCCGAGCGTACCGTTACGCCAGGAATCGTTGAGGTCCCCACCCGAAAGGAAGGTGTTTTCTATGTGGATGAGCACCGGAACGTGACCTTGCTGGTGGAGAGTGCTTTGAACGCCTATGGTGTTGTGTCACCAAATGGGAAACGCCTGGCTTATCTGGACACGGATGTTTCGAGCGATGTCTGGAGTTTCCATCTTGCCCAGACATCAGTCCGCCAACCAAGCAGCCGTTGAAGCTCACGGTGCTCCTTCGAGAACATTACGACCGGGTCTGGACACTGTCGCAGGTCACGGCTGACGTTTATAGCGGCCCCGGAGCGCCACTCTTACGAATGAATTCGTCGAATGGACGGCCCGATGCGCTGCTGCCGGTAACCAGATCAAAGGTGTTTGTCGTCGACACCTCCGAACCGGATTGCTGAACTGCGGCGTATCGGTTGGGTTCAACGCTTTCACCCACTGTGCGCTGCGGTGAACACTTGCCGAGGGTTCTGTTGCACCTGGGATTGGGGCCAGTGAAACGTAGTGGTCTCCCGCTGAACCGTCTCGCTTCCTTTAGGCCGCCCAGCGGCACTTCCAGGCACATCCATGCTGATCCACTCGTAAGTGGCTGAATGTATTGGAGTAGCTAGGTACAACAGAACCGGAAAAGCTGACCCCGTTTTGCGGAGACCTGCGCATTCAGGAGTGAAGCCAGTAAAAAACACTGGTCCAAACCAAGGAAGATCAACCGCCATGACTATTCTGAACTTCCTCTTCCCGATTCTGCTCGCTCTGACCTCGCCCCGCTTCGGTCCCGACAACCGCTGGACCCACGGTTCAGCGCCCGGCCCCCGCGGCTGCCGGACATTTGGCCAGAAAGACTGGCGCTGATCCATTCACCCGGGCTCGGCTGCCTCCCCGCAACACGCCGGCCCCGCGTGTTCGAGTCCGCGAGCAGCGCAACAAGCGCATCGTTGAAGAACTCGAATATGCGCGCAGCTCGAAGCGCACCTCCCGAGCCCGGCCTTCGAGCACGCCGAGCAGCGCAAAACCCGCGTCAGCGAAGAACTCGACCGCACACGCCGGCTCACGCCCGGCCGCACAGTGCGGATCGATGTCCCGGCTGATGTCCGGGAGCGAGTGATGCGGGACTTACCCGCCGGCATTCATCTGCGGCCGGGCGAGCTGCGCATCGAGTTTTGCGGAACCGAGCAGCTGCTCGGAAGTTATTTGAGCTGTCCCAGGCGGTCCTGAACGATCTCGAAGGGTTTGGGAAATTGCTGAGGAGCGGGGGCCGATGGCTCCGCAAACGCAACGTTTTTCGGTGTGAGCCGGGCATCGCTGCAGAGCGGCACCGGAACAGTCCGTCCGGAAGGCCCGGAGACCTGCCTGCCGGTATTCATCACGGGCGCGTTGCATAAATGGTTTTGCCGCCAACGCCCGATGAACAAAATTGCCCGTTCTGTTTCAACGGGAGCGGTCAATCGTGCACAAATGGTCCTTTTCGCAACGACCTCCTACGGCTGCTTTTCGAACACAGCAGTATATTTGCCCTTCACGCCTTTCGGATAAAGGAAGCGAGACGGTTCAGCGGAGACCACTACCTTTCACTGGCCCCAATCCCAGGTGCAACAGAACCCATCTTTCTGCCGCTCCACTTCCAGCGCACAGATCCCAACTCATCGAGTGTCAGCAGCCGGAGCGTATAGCGCATCAGCACACTCAGCCCAGCCGACGCGATACCCGGATTCCGCAAACGGCGCAGAACCTCAGTGAACGCCGCAAGGCCCAGGTAGGGCCGACAGCATACTCGCACGTGTCGCAATATTGAAGGTCGGAGACGGACTTGTCCCAGTCGTCTGTCTCGAGGTCGACAGGGACCCACGTCAGGACAGTCAGCGCATACTCCTCCTGGAGCGCGTCCACGATCCAGGCGGCAACCGCGTTCGCGCCACCCGGTGGGTCTAGCCGCTCGTGAATTAGAAGGATGGTCTTGCGTCGCGTGCTCGCACCGGCGTTCGCCGGTGAGAGCACGCAGATGCGGCGCGGATTGGTCCGGCTCCAGCAGCCATATCCGCCGTTGCCTGAAATAGTAAAGAAGGGGAGCATTGTTCAGCTCGCCGGCGTCGCGCGCCCAAATCACCTTTGCAGTATCAATGTCGGCCTCGTTGTAGACCCATTCCGCTCCTTGGGCGTGACCCGGCCCATATCGAACAATCACCAGATGTTGACCGGGTTGGTTGTCCAGATAATGCAGCATCCTGGCGCGTTCCATGTTTCCGGAAGACACGGTAAACCACGGAACTAAGCCCTGCTCCGGCACGGGCACATGGAAAATTGCGGCGACAACTCGAAAGGCCAGCATCGCCGTGCAGAAGAGAGGTATCGCTCCGGAGATAAACCTACCTACCGGCCAGGAACGCCATCGCACAGATCGCCAATAGCGCATTGCTTGGATTAGGAGCAGGATCATTAAACCCGCAATTGGAGCGTGATAATGGGGCATCAGCGGCCATCTTTCAAATGTGAGACCTGCCAGCATAATCCACCCGCAGACAAGGGCAAACTGTGTCCACCGGTTTCTTACAATCAGCGGCATCGCGAATACCACGGGCAGAACCGCCGGCCAAAAGTAAAAGAACACAAGGCTGTAGAGTTTGCGCCAGGTCTCCAGTAACCAGCTTCGCCAGAAATCCCAATCCCGGTAAGCCGCCTTTTTATTTGGCGGGGAGGAATCGCGCACGATGGCGCCGACGTTTTTGGGGGCGGAATGCGGCGGTTGCCATAGAAACGGGTTCGCGCCGGCGTATGTGGCGGTACTTACCTGGTATGGCATGCGCAGCGGGTTGCCGGTGATGCGCCAGAAGTAATAGCCCATGGCTGCCGCTCCAATTGCTAATACGCTAACCAAGGGGAACACGATTTTTTTGAGTAACACCTGGATCAGGGGAGCGCGGTTGCTAAGCATCCAGAGGAAAAGCAACCCCAGTACCGGTAAGGCAAGGACCAGGCCCTCATAAGGGCGGCTGTTGGCGAGCAATATCAGGCCGGCAGCCAATATCACCGCGGGCCAAAAGCTCCGTTTCGCCAAAATGCGGGCCAGCGCGCCAACCGTGAGCGCTCCCCCTAACGTAGCCACTGCGCCTCCCCAAAAGCTTTCGACCCAATAGCTGTAAATGCCCCATCGGAGTGCGGCAAGCAGACCACCCATGAGCGCCCATTGGGGTGGCACCATGGCCTGGAGCAACCAGCAAATAGCGCCGCACATAAGCGCACAACTGAGGTACACGCCAACCCAGGGCGTTCCGCCAATCACTTTGCCAAACGCCAGCATCAATCCTTGAGCGGGAGGGTATATGGAGGCGTAAGTCGGCCGCTGAATGATGGCGAGGCTTTCAAAGAAGCGCCACAACGGGTGAGGCGGATTCGTAACTCGCCCGGAAGCAAACGTGTCCGCGGCTAATAAGTAACTAAATTCATCGCGAACGCCCGGCGTTGGTGGCGGCAGCCACGGCAGTAGTGCGCCCCTGACGACGAGAACCAATGCCACGACGGACACAACCGCCCAAGAAGGCCGGTCGGCAACGTACTCGAAGCCTCGTTTTGCCCGTTCGAGCCAAGCCAGGCGAATCCGCGGAAGCGCGATTGCGAGGAGAACAGCCCCGAAGTATACGCCCACTTCCAGCAACATCAGGTGAGCGTTAGTGGAAAACATGATCGTAGAGGAGATGGTTTACCCCTTAGGTTAAACTACCGCGAAGGTTGCCTTTGATCTCTGCTGAAAAGCGCCTGTGTCCGCCCTCTTCACGTAGCATTTTCCGCAATTCCCCTGGAATCGCTTATGATAATGCTCATCGGTAAATCTAATATTTGCTCGGCTGCCGGGCTGTACTCTACTTGCGCACCCTATTTTTACGCTAACTGGTAAGAGTTTGCGGCGGTGCAATCCCACCTATCAATCAAACAAACTAATCTATCTCAACCAAAAGGCAACAAGCGCAGCCCTCGATCAGACACGGCCGCTTCTCACCCAGTTCCTGCTCTATCCGTTCGGCCACTTCAAACAAGTGATTGCGGATGGTCACCGCACTGAGTTTCTCGTTCACTGGCAGCACCTCATGCAGCAGATCGCAACTGACCTCATATGGCAGCAGAGAACCTCCACTTCACTTCCAGGTACAGCATTTCCGGACACGTGTGCTCGGGAAGAATAGCTTGAAGCGGGCTGAATGTCTTTTCCGCTGGGGCTGACACCGGCAGTGTTCCAGCCGCGGGCTTTTCAACTCGATGTTTCCAAACAGAGTGCGAATCGTGATGTCGTGATGCCCCTTGCTGTGGCGTGCCTTACCGCATTCCGTGCAGTTGCGCTGTCGAAGCAGAGCATCCTGGACCTGCTCCCTGATCACGTTCTCCTGGATTCTCTTCAGGATCAGCTTGCCTTCCGCCAGGGTGAGGCCGAGGGTCTCGATTGCCATTTCATCGCGATCATCTGGACTACTTCCTCAACCTGCTCGTGGCCGGAGTCGTTCACAACGCCCAGTTGAAGCCGGAATTTGGTGTGCGATTTCCCATCGCTCGTGCCGCGGTCGTCGGCATTTGGCGCCGTGCTGGATACAGGTTCTGACATCCCCTGAGCCTACAGGAACCCGCCCCCCGGTTTTTAGTGCTCTCGGTATTCAAATACCATTACTCCGGTGGTGAAATGTGCCGGGTCGTCTTCACCGGCCAGATCGCTTCCCCACACCACACGCCCAATGCGGAGCTGTACACTACGCGCGACAAGAACAAACATGCACGCGATGCCGGCCGTCCATTCAAACGGCTGTTTTCGCAATGGCTCCTCCGGTCTGTTGCAGCCACAGTTCGTAATAGAGGCCGCCGCGCTGGAGTAAGTCTTCGTGTGTGCCAAATTCCGCGATCGAGCCCCCATTCAGTACGTAAATTCTGTTGGAATGACGCACGGTGGAAAGCCTGTGCGAGATGACCACCGTGATGACTTCCCTCTGGCAATGAATCGCCCGAATGGTTCGATTGATCTCTTCCTCGGTCAGAGAATCGAGCGCCGATGTAGCCTCGTCGAATACCAGCAGTTCCGGGGTCCTCAGCAACGATCGCGCAATCGATATACGTTGCCTTTCCCCACCTGACACCTTCAAGCCACCTTCGCCGATAACCGTATCCAGCCCCTGTCCAGCGCGCGCCAGCAAGTTGGTTGCGGCTGCCTGTCGGAGCGCCTCGACGCAAGCCTCATCGGCGGCATCGGGCTTCACGAAGATCAGGTTGTCGCGAATACTTCCCGAGAAGAGCTGGGTGTCCTGTGTTACCAAGCCAACTCGCTCGCGTAAAACGTTGAGATCCACTTCGGAGATCGATGTGCCGTTGTAGCTGATCTCACCTGAGCATGGTGAATACAGGCCGAGCAACAGCTTAACCAGCGTAGTCTTCCCAGAACCTGAAGGACCCACGAACGCAACGGTCTCCCCTCGCGCGGCCTCGAACGATATACCTTGAACGACCGGCTCGTGCCCGGTCGGATATCGAAACGTGACATCCTGAAATCTGATGGATTTGAGCGGACCAATTGCGGTGGGGCTAACTAGGGGCGTATCTTGTGGTGCCTGCAGAATCGCATTCACATTGTCCAGCGAAGCTTGGGTTTGCTGGTACAACGTTGTTACCTTTCCAATCTCCTGCATTGGCGAAAAAATAAAGTAGGAATAGAAAAACAGCGAAAAAAACTGTCCCATTGTGATCTGCTTCGAGAACACCAGATAGAGGATGAGTAACAACAGCCCGGACCGAAGCAGGTTTACGCAAGCTCCATGAAAGAACGTTAGGCGACGGGCATACTTAATCTTCTCCGCCTCCATGTTAAGGATTTGCCTATTGTGCTCCTCTAGTCGCAATACTTCCTGATTGGCGAGGCCGAGGCTTTTAACGATTTCGATATTGCGAAGAGATTCTGTGGCCGACCCAGCCAGCAAGGATGTCTCCTTCACAATTGCCCGCTGTGTATCACGCATCTTGGCACCGAGTAAAATGCTCGCAAAGGCGAGCAGTGGCGCTGCTAGGAGGAAAACGGGGGCCAATATCCAGTTGATTCGCGCGGCATAGACGATGACAAACACAACAGCCACCGCAGAGGTAAATCCCGTATTCACCAGCAAGGTAAGGAAGCTTTCCACATCGTGCCTGGCGGTTTGGATCACTGTCATGATGGCTCCGCTCTGCTGGGCTTCGAATGCGGAGAAGGGCAAACCAAGCGAATGCCGTAGCGCATCCCCATAGATCCTCGCCCCCACGCCCCTCGTGAGCACATTTACCGCGTCAAGCTGAAAGGTCTTCGCTACCCAGCCAAGGAGTGCCGCTCCCATTGCGCCTACCAAGAGCAGTCCGGCCCAGGAAATTAACTGTGGCACTGTGTCATTTGGTCGGGTTGCGTACCCGTCAAGGATGTAGCGAAGGATAAGCGGGTCGAGCAGAATGAATAGCTGGTTGCATAAGGCACAGATTAAAGAGATCGCCAGGAGCCGCGGCTGCTGGCGCAGGTAGTGGAACAGCAGCCTCATTCGCCCATCGTGCACAATGAGACGTCGACACAGAGGCGGCATGGATCGAACTCGCCCGCGACACCATCAGCTGCTAGGGAATCCGGTCGAGAACAATGTAGAGTCGGCGGGCTGCCGGCAAGTGTGATTTGCATGCCAATTGGGGTCTTTCCACGGTAACGGGTTTGCAGGCGATTTGCTAAAATAATTTAACCTCGCGAACACACCTTTGCCTTCAATGTTGCTCAGTCTGTTGATACCGACAATCGAGGCTAGACACGAACTGTTTTCCAGCTTGGTGAGCGGTCTTAATACCCAAATCCGGGCTAGCAGGCGGGTATCCCAGGTAGAAGTCCTGCACTGCCTTGATGACGGAACACAGTCTATCGGGCAGAAGCGCAACCATCTGATCGAAAGAGCTTCTGGTTGTTTTGTTGCTTTCATCGACGATGACGACGAGGTCAGCCTCGACTATGTTGCGCGCATCTGCGAGGCAATTGATCGGCGCCCAACCATCGATTGCATCGGTATACGCGGTATCATCACTTTCCGCGGGTCGCATCCCCGCGAGTATATTCACTCCCTTCGCTACAGCGATTATTTCAGCCGGAATGATACGTATTACCGCCCGCCCTATCACTTGAACCCGATCCGGCGTGAGATTGCCGCGCGATACCGGTTCCGGGACATCAGCTATTCGGAAGATATCGACTGGGCCCTCCGCATCTGCGGCGATGGCGCGCTTAAGACCGAAGAGTTTATTGATTCGGTCCTCTACTATTATCGTTCACGGCGAGCGTGGCAGTATCAATGGTTAGTTGACAAGACAGAAACCTTCCGGCACCGATTTGGGATCCGCCTCTCGAACCGCCTCTCGATCACGGACAGAATTCGCTCAGCAACCCCGGGAGCCGATGCCGGAAACTGATCTCGCCGCGATTCCCTTTATTTCAGTTATTGTCCCAGTCTTTAACGGTGCCGAGTTCTTGGGGCGTTGCCTCGATACTGTGTTCGCTTCGGATTATCCTTCGTTTGAGGTAATCGTAATCGACGATCATTCCGTCGATGACAGCGTCGCAATTGCCCAGAGATTTCCGTGCATTGTTCGTGAATGGCCCGTGAATGTTGGCTCTGCGGCCGCCCGCAACATCGGCGCGCAGGAGGCTCGTGGTTCAGTTTTCTTTTTCCTCGATGCCGATATCCTGGTCAAACCCGACACACTCCGAACCATAGCCGAAGGAATGTCCGACGCAGGAATCGCCGCGCTGTTCGGTTCATATGGTAGAGCGACCGTACCGACCAGGTTTTTCCCCCGCTATAAAAACTTGGTCCACCATTACACTCACCAGTGCTCGCGGGAGGAGGCGTCCACGTTCTGCAGCGGCTTCGGGGCAATACGCCGCGAGGCGTTTCAGAAACTGGGCGGATTCGATCCCTACTGCCGGTTTCTGGAAGACATCGAACTCGGTTATCGCATGAACCGTGAGGGCTTGCGGGTTCGTCTTTGTAAAAACCTTCAGCTAACTCATTGCAAAAACTATACTTTAGCTAGCCTCATCCGGTCCGACGTATTCGGTCGCGCCGTCCCGTGGACGCGGCTAATAATCAAGACTGGGATCGTCAAGAATGATCTCAACACGCGCTGGAATAACGTACTCAGCGTACTGGTTTCCTTTCTGCTCCTGCTCACGCCCGCGCTTCCAGCGCCCGTTCTTTCCGCGCTGGTTCTTAGCGGTATATTGATTGCCCTTAACAGCGGATTTTTATTCCTGACGTATTCGGAAGGTGGCCTTGCCTTCGCTCTTCAAGCTTGCCTGATGTGCTGGTTCAGCTATTTGTACAGCGGTGCAGGCCTTCTCATCGGGATCGCCGCGCACTTCGGGAGCCAGCGTAGTGCAGTAGTCGATGAGCCAATTGATTTACCGGAATCATGACCGTGCTCTGGGTGACCTTCGGACTGCCCTATCCGCCGGATTCTGGCGTGCGGCTACGCGATTTTCATCTCATCCGCGAGATTTCAAAAACTGCTCGCATCCTTCTCTTCTGTCTTATTCCGCACGGCGGTGAATCCGATGCCGGAGAGTTGCGCAACTACTGTGATCGCATTGAGACATGGGAGATGCCCTCAGGTTTTCCCCCTCTCCAGCTGTTCCTGAGCCTGCCACTCGGTGCCTGGCGCAATTTTTACCCCGAGGCCTGCTCGCAGATCCGGGCCATGGCTCTGGCTGAACGCCCAGATGTGGTTCAGATCGAGCACTCCCTGCTCGCCGCCTACATCCAGGCTGTTCCCGCCGGGGCTGGTTGCAGCACACTGCTTTCGTTGCACAATGTTGCTTTCGAACAATACCGCCAGATGGCGTCCCTTGATTGCGGGCTGTTGAAGCGGATTGGATACCGCATCAAGTCATGGATCATGCAACGCACTGAAACCCACTACATCCCCTCTTTTGATTGTTGTGTCACCGTGTCGTGCGCGGAACGCGATCTTTTGAGGAACCTGCTTCCAATGACGGTTCCAGTGGTGGTCGAGAATGGTGTGGACTGCGCAGCGCCCCGGTACTTTAACGCCCCCGGAGCGGTTCTTCTCTTCGCCGGCGTTATGGACTATCCTCCAAATGGCGATGCCGCCGTGTTCTTTTGCCGCTCCATTCTGCCTTTGATTCGATCGCGTGTTCCGGACGTGAAAGTATTGATCGTCGGGCACGCGCCCCCTGTTGAAGTCAGAGCGCTGATGAACGAGCCGGGCGTTATCGTCACCGGACGAGTAAATGATATTCGCCCGTACTACGCGCAGGCTTCCATTGCCATCGCGCCTTTGCGCGCTGGCGGAGGGACGCGCCTCAAGATACTGGAAGCCATGGCGCAGGGTCGTCCCGTGGTTTCTACCAGCATGGGATGCGAAGGCCTCGAAGTTGAAGATCAGGTTCATCTCCTGATTGCGGATGATGCCCATTGTTTTGCCGATTCCGTAACACGTTTGCTGCTCGACTGGATCCTATACGAGAAGATCGCCGCTGCGGCCCGAAGTCTCGTGGAACAACGATACGATTGGCCGGTAATCGGCAAACAGCTCCTTGCCGCCTACTCACTCTCATGAATCGCCGTGAGTTTGAGAATCTGATCCACCGGACCCTGCTCTCCTACGGCTGGCGTGTGCAGCGCAATACACCGGTGCCTGAGGATTGGGAGCCGAGTCGCGCCTACTGGGATCCGCCTTACCTGCGCCGATTGGGCTTTCGACCTGCGACGCTCATCGACGTGGGGGTGGCGCACGGTACACCGGACCTCTACAAAGCGTTCCCCGACGCTTACCTCTTGTTGGTCGAGCCAGTCACCGAGTTTTCTGATAGCATCAACAAAATCCTGGCCACGCGCCCCGGCATTCACGTTCCGGTTGCGGTGGGCGGTGAATCTGGTCACCGCGAACTTCGAATTGAGCCTCGCCAGCCTTTGCTCACGTCGTTTTATAATCGCCACGAACTAGAGCGCACGGGGGATGCGCCCGTGATCCGGCAGGTCGCCGTGGAAACGCTGGATAGCATCGTGGCTGCCACGAAGTGTCCACGTCCGTTTGGGCTGAAGATTGATGCCGAGGGAGCGGAGTTGGATGTGATCCGAGGCGCATCGGATATACTTCGAGAAACCCAAATCGTAATCGCTGAAGTTAGCGTGCTGCCGCGGTTTGAGGGCAGCTATAACTTCGCCGGTTTTATCGCCGAGATGGATTCCAGGGGCTTCGAAGCCTGCGACATTCTTGATATTGGACGGGCGAATACATCTCGCGTCACCTTTGTGGATCTGGTCTTTAAACGGAAGGAGACTGCGCATTGAGTTCCCCGGAATTGTTGGTCCGCATTGCTTCTGACTGGGATTGCTCTCACCTGCTTGATCAGACTCCCGGTAGCGCTGGGGTCTGGGATGGGATTCGATTCACCACTCAGCCTGTTCATGAGTGCGACTACCTGGTGATGTTGAACAACCGTAAAATCGGTGCGGTCACTGCGTTGTGTCCGCCGGAAAACGTATGGGCCATCATGCAGGAGCCATACATTCCTGGTCTGTACGATTGGTTAATCGAAGGTCATGAGCATTACGCCAAGGTGTTCACTCATGTGTCGCCTTGCCCTCCGGGAAAGTACGCTCCATCTCAACCCGCTATGCCGTGGGAAGTCGGGCTCACCTATGATGAGCTGATCTCCATTCCGACTCCCCAAAAGACCGCCGGCGTTTCCTGGATTGCAAGTAACCTAACGTTCCTTCCTGGTCACCGCCTCCGAACCGCGCTCCGGAACACTCTGCAACAGCACCACTCCACACCTGTGGATATCTATGGACGCGGCATTCGTTGGGTTCCACGCAAGTGGGATGCGCTGGCGCCATACCGCTACTCGCTTGCGGTCGAAAATTCATCCGGGCCGCACCTTTGGACTGAGAAGATAGCTGATTGCTTCCTCAGTTGGACGGTTCCTCTCTATTACGGTTGCACCAACCTGGAGGAGTACTTTCCAGAAGACGCGTTCATCCGCGTAGACGGAACCGACCCGGCGGCTATAGTCACGTGCATTCGCAAACTTCTGGCGCACGACGAATGGGAGCGCCGCCTGCCGGCCCTCCGAGTCGCGCGCCAGTTGGTATTGGATGAATACCAGATGTTTCCATTTCTAGCCCATGCCATCCGCAGTAACTCGAACCCTTCGGGTCCCAAGGCTGAGTTGACGATTCCGGGCTACCGGGCGCGGCGGTGGAGACATCGTGCCCGTTACATCACTCGAAAGATCCAAGCGGGCGAAGTGGGCGATCTGGGGAATGCGCTGCTGAATAAGCTGAAGTATCTGCGATGGTCGTACTGACGTAGCCATGAGACCGCGCATTCTGCTGGTGCACAGCCGGATTCGGCCCCATGGGGGATCCAATGGAGTACTCGTCTGGACCCTCCAGGCTCTGCGTCGTGACTTCGATGTGACTCTGCTCACTTGGCAGCCATTTGACCTCGCTGCGATGAATCGGTATTTCGGTACATCTCTTGAACCTTCGGACTTCCGGGTCTCACACGTCAATCCGGCCATACGCCGGTTAATCGAACTGGATCCGGATCCGGGTACAGTGCAGCCCTACAGTTACCTCATGCGTATCTGCAAGAAAATGGTGAATGATTTTGATCTGCTTTTCACCACTCACAACGAAGCCGATTTAGGCGCACCCTCCATGCAGTATGTTCATGTGCCGGCCTTCGCACACGTCTACTCAAAGGTAATCCACAGCCTTGACGTTTCCTTGACGGCTAAGTTATCGGCCCTAGGCCGCGGCACCGTACGGCCATGGATGCTTCTCTCCAATTTTTCTTTTGACAGGATGAAGCAGAATGTCACCATCGTCAATTCCGATTGGACGGGAAGGTGGTTTCAGCATGTCTATCAAGTGCCCACCATTACGGTCTACCCTCCCGCTGCAGGGGAGTTTCCCAACGTTCCTTGGGAGGATCGCGAAGACGGATTCGTCGTCATCGGCCGTCTGAACCCCAATAAACGTTCCCATTGGTGCCTGCGTGTGCTGGAAATCGTACGGCGGTCATTCCCGCGGATCACATTGCACATCATTGGGAGTACTAGCGCGTTTTGGGACGAGGCTTCGTACTACAAGAAGCTGATCCTCCTGATTAAGACCAACGCCGCTTGGGTAACGCTCCATGAGAACGTGTCGCGGGAGAAGTTGCAGCAGATTGTGTCTCGCCAACGCTACGGAATGCATGCGATGCGCGATGAGCACTTCGGAATGGCTCCTGCGGAGATGGTTCTTGCGGGATGCATCCCATTTGTCCACAACAGCGGCGGTCCGCCGGAAATTGTGGGGCAGGATCTGCGATTGATCTACGATTCAGCAGAAGATGCCGCTAAGAAAATCCTCTACGTCCTTCGCAGCCCGGCTGAGCAGGCGCACATCCGGGCCGGCTTGGCTCTGCGAAAGGATCTCTTCCGGCCGGAAGCGTTCATGGCCGGAATACTCAGGGAAGTCTCACGAAGGCTTAGTGGATCGCCAAACCTACGGCGCCGCGAATCTCTTGCATAAACCGCCCTACGGTGAACAGTTCGCGCCTTGCCGCTAGGAAACTCCGGAGAGAAGCTTGGAGTTCGGCGTTCGTCAGCACCGCGCCGATCTTGTCCGCCGCGTCCTCATCGCGGTAGCACAGCCGCGGCTCACGCCCCACTATCTCCACCTGGCCGCCACTATCGTGCACAAAGGGAATAGCGCCAGCCATGAGCGCTTCTGCCGGAGCGATCCCGAAGTGCTCTTCTCTCAAGGCGTGAATGGCATACCGAGAGCGACCCATTAAGTCGAGCAGCCCCTGGCGGGAAAGGTCTTCGTGAAGGTGTACCCATTTACTATTGGCCGTGACTAAGCCTCTTAGCGCGCGGTAGTACTTGGCCGCCTCGGACCCTTCGTCTCGCGTTCCCACCAGGTGCAGATGAATACTGCCATATCGCTTTCTCAGTTCATGCAGCATGGTAATCACCCAGTCCATACGCTTCCGCGTGTGCATCCGCCCCGTGCAGACAAAACTGTTCTCACGCGAGGCCCAGGGCTCCGAGTGCTGCGCGGTAACCGGAGGGTAGACTGTTTGCGCACGAATCCGGTAAGCCTCATAAATTCGATCCCTTGTCCAATCCGAATTCGTCAACATGGTGGTTTGCCTCAGCCGCTCCACCGAATAGCCCGCCAGGATGATCCATGGTCTGGTCGCCCGGCGCAGAAGGCCGGACAACCCCGCTCTGCTATCTGAATACTTTCCCCAAAACCGAGCTAGGTGAGGGTAGTGTACATAAAGGAGCCCGGGACCGCCCAGGTCCATTTCCTCCATGCCTGCGGCGATTACCATGTCGTACCCGTGCCGGATGCGCCGGCACATTCGCATCAGGTAGGCGGCCGGTTGAATACTACCCTCGCTGCGATCTAGTCCCAGTCCCATGCGAATCAATTGATTCGGCCGGATCACCGATAAATCGGAATCCACCAGGGAAGTGCCATAGAAACGATTAACTCCGGCAAGATCTACTTGCTCGCTAGACAGCACCGTAAGGTCGTACTCGTGCTTCAGGGCCTCCAGCATCCACGCTGCAACTCCGCACGCTCCCCCGGGCGGGCGCAATTTCTGTTGCACAAGGAGGATCTTCTTTCGCACCTTAAAAATTATAAGGTCGTCCCACACGTTCCCGCTTCTCTCGGAGTTTCTTACAATTGGGTTTTGGCAAAAGGAGCACCTGAAACTTTCGATATATATGAAGCGCGTTCTGGTAAATGGGGGCGGTGGGTTCATCGGCGGTCACTTGATCAAGCGGCTCAAAGCTGAGGGGAATTGGGTTCGCGCCGTCGACATTAAACTGAATGAGTTTTGTAAACCACCGGCTGACGAGTTCATGCAGGGGGACCTGCGGGAGCCTGAACTGGTCAAGGCTGCTGTAGCCGGGGTTGACCAGGTTTACCAATTTGCTGCCGATATGGGCGGAGCCGGGTATATCTTCACGGGCGAGCACGACGCCAACGTCATGTACAATTCCGCCATAATTAATCTCAACACCCTGGAATTCGGGGTCAAGGCAGGTGTGCGGAAGTTTTTCTATTCCTCATCGGCCTGCATTTACCCGGAATACAACCAGATTGATCCGGCTAACCCAAAGTGTGACGAAGCATCTGCTTACCCGGCAGCTCCGGATAGCGAATATGGATGGGAGAAGCTGTTCAGTGAGCGCCTGTATTTCGCCTACATGCGTAATTTCGGGGTACAAGTTCGGGTAGCGCGCTTTCACAATATCTTCGGGCCTGAAGGCACATGGTGTGGCGGACGCGAGAAGGTCCCTGCGGCCCTGTGCCGTAGGATCGCCGAAGCGCCCTCCGGCGGCGAAATTGAGATCTGGGGCGATGGTGAACAGACGCGGTCATTCCTCTACGTTGATGAATGTGTGGAGGGGATCCGGCGATTCATGGAGTCAGACTTTAGTGGCGCCTTGAACATCGGATCGGAGGAATTGGTAACCGTTAATCAACTGGCTGCGAAGATCATGGATATCGCAGGTAAGCAACTTAGCATTCGCCACATCGATGGTCCGCTCGGTGTGCGTGGCCGCAATTCTGACAACAGGTTGATTCGGGAGAAGCTCCATTGGGAGCCGGGCAGCTCCCTACTCGACGGCCTGACAAAAACGTATGGCTGGATATCGGAGCAGGTGGCATTGAAGGGAGAGTCTCGCTAACCAGCACCAGCGAAGAATCACAGGCTTGTCGCAGGGCTTAAAAGGGTTGTGTTGCAAAGATTCCTGCGGTGGCGTGAGGGTCTGCGAGTGCGACTCGAGAGTAGGAATTGATCAGCGAACGAGACCGAAGAGCCGGTCGATATAGCGGTTGTGGCGTACGATGTCACGGGCCGGTAGCCACCGCACCTGCCCTTTCCTCATTTGATGAATTGCTTCGTAACCATCTACGGTGCGCCGCGCGGATCCAAATGCCCGGAAGCCCTGCTTGGCCACGATGCGCTTTTTAACAAAACGATGATCCTGCTCCACGATGTTGTTGAGGTACTGCACAGGCCGGTGTCGGCAACGGCGTGGCAGATCGCCCGAGCGCTGCAGACCGGCAATTGCCGGCGGGTAGGTCGGAGCGAGATCGGTGTTGATGACGCGTGGTGGAGGAGCACCGTGTCGGATCGCACAGCGAAACAGGCTCTGCGCGGAGTCTTTGTCGCGGAACGCTGACAGGAAAAACTCGACGGTTGCGCCTCCAGACTCAACAGCCCGGTACCGGTAGCACCCTTCGCCCTTGACCCTGAGTCGTGGTTGGCCATCTGTTGAGCCACTTCGAGGTTGCCGCCGTTGCGTAATACTCCGTGATGCCGGTCGCGCGGAAGGTGTGGCAGCAAGTCTTCGTCTCGATGCCGGCGCCGGCCGCCCGGCGCCGGATCATGCGGTAGACGTCGGGCTGGCTCATCGGGCGGCCGGTGAGCGTGCCCGACTGCCCCTCGGTCGTGCGAAACAGCCAGCTTTTTGGCTCATTCCTGATGGCGGCCTTCTCGATGTATTCGTTCAGGTTCCGTTGCAAGCGAGTTCAAGCGGGTACACGGGTCACTCCTCCATTGGTCAAAAATTGCACGCTAAGCAGCGTTTCGTCGTCAGCCTTGCGCCTGTGAATAAAGGGGGTTTTTGGACAGAGCGGGAAAGTCCCGCGCGTCGGGCTGTACGCTCGCGTTTCGACCCACGATCAGCAGACCCTCCCCATGCAACTGTCGGCGATGCGGAGCTATGCCAAGAAGCGAGGCTGGACCGTCGTCGTCGAAGTCAAAGACGTGGGCTCTGGCGCGACGACCCGCCCTTTGCGAGAAAAGTTGATCGAACCGCCCGGCGGCGGGAGATTGATTCAGTCATCGTCTGGCGGCTGGATCGCTGGGGACGGTCGCTCGTAGACCTTGTCAACACGCTTCAGGAATTGACGGCGCTCGAGGTGGGCTTCGTTTCGCTGAGCGAAGCGCTCGATCTCACGACCCCGAGCGGCCGCGCTCTCGCCGGCATGCTGGCAGTGTTTGCGGATAATGCGAAGTTCGCGATTATGCAAAGCCACAGCGCTGGAGTGGCGGTGGCCTGCATATCAATGATTCGGGACTCTGCATTATCCCGGTTCGAACAGTGAGGCAATCAACGCGTCGGGCGCTTTGAACCGCCCGCGGCGCAAGGCAAGTGGCACTACCGCCTCCACGGCTTCTAACTTCTCCGATGGATCCACCCGCAAGTAGATTTCGGTCGTGCGGATATCGGTGTGGCCGAGCCAAAGTGCCACCTTGCGAATGTCCCGAGTCGCTTGGAGTATTGTGAGGGCGCAGCTGTGTCGAAGCTGATGAGGAGACACGGAACGGCCACTTAATGACGAGCACCTCTTACTTGCAGCGCGGACGTGTTTGTCGAGGATGTACTCGAAGCCCGCCCGGGTCATTGCAGCCCCCACGGCGTTTACGAACAACTCAGGCACCGGGGCCGCTCCCCGAACTACCAGCCAAGCGCGGAGGTCAGATGCAGTTTCCTTCCAGAGCGGAAGACATCGTTCCTTCCTGCCTTTGCCAAGAACTCTAATGCTGGGAGGTGGCTTGAGTGACAAGCTTTCCAGCGGGAACCCCACCAGTTCCGAGACGCGCAGTCCTCCCGCATAGCAGAGATGCATCATGGCGCGGTCGCGGATTCCGAGGCGCTCTGTGACATTTGGCGTGTTGAGGATGGCACGAACCTCGTCCCTCGTGAGATGCCGCACCAGCGCCTGGTCGTGCCGTTTGGCGGGAATAGCGTGAATCTGCCGCGCCTGTGCCAGCGCGGAGGGTACGCGGAACTCAACATATTGGATGAAGGCTTTGAGTGCGGCGAGACGTCCGTTGCGCGTGGCTGCGCAATTGCCACGTTGTTGCTCGAGGTGAGCGAGAAAGTCGAGAATCAGCGTTGCATCGATCTGCTCGACACAGATCTGAGAGGGCTTGATCCCAAGCCGCTTACTGGCAAAGATGAACAAGAGCCGAAAGGCATAGGCGTAGGTCTCACACGTGTGGGGACTGCAACCCTGCTCGATCGGCATGTGTTCGCGCAGGAACGCGGTAATCAACGGAGCTATAGGCGTCATATCGCCTCCCGGGCGATCAGCGCTTCGGCGGCGGCGGCGATGCCGGTCATCAACTCCGGAGTTGCCTCCAGGTACCAGTAGGTATTGGCGATGTCGGTGTGGCCCATGTATGTCGCGAGGGCGACGAAGTGACGCGCGACCACCTCACGCCGAGTTGAGCATTGCTCTAGTGCCCGTGTTGCGAAGGTGTGTCTCAGATCGTGAATGCGCGGTGGGCGTGCCCGAGAAGGAGCGATGCCCGCAAGCCGGCGAATCCGGCGGAATGTGTACTCCACCATGCTGGAAGAGATCCGCTGATTTCCCGCCGACAAGAAGACGTGATCGTCCGTTACAGCCAATCGGCGGCGCTGTTCGAGGTCCTGGTCAAATGCTTTCGCCGCCGTGGGGTGCAGGGGAATCATGCGGCTCTTAGCGAACTTGGTACGACGGATCTGAAGGACGCCATCGGGGAGTAAGTCGTAGAGCCGGAGATCGAGCGCCTCCGAAATGCGGAGCCCTGTCGCGGCAATCAGCCCCAGCAACGTCCCATAGACTTGGCGTCGAAGCGGGTACGACTCGCGAAGCTGACTGGCCGCTTCCACGAGTTGCACAATCTCCTCTGGTGCATAAATGTAGGGCAGACGTCGTTGTCTGGACGCGTGAAACGAATTGGGCGGCACCTCATGGGTCGAATCCTCGGCGCGCAGGAACCGAGCCAGGAGCACGATGTTTCGCAACCGAATGTAGCGTGCGTGCGGGGAAGGAGCATCGGTCGCCACTCCACCGCCGTCGAAGTGCGAACGTGTGTATCGCTCCTGCCGTCAGCGAACGTGGCGAATGCACGCAGGCTGCCCGTCAGCTCTCGCAGCTTGTATCCAAGTGTCTGGCGGAGCAAAATGTAGCGTTCAACTAGTGCCATTAGCATGAGGACACCTCCGGCCATGGCTGTGTGATCTCTGACAGAAGGGCGAAGTCCACCTTGGCGTAGTGAGCTGTCGTCGTGGGAGAGCGGTGTCACAGGACCGCACCGACACCCGCCAGGGATGCGCCTTGACGGAGCATTGTTGTGGCAGACGAGTGTCGGAGGACGTGCGCACCGTTGATGGGCGCTTTTACCCCGGCCCGAAGCAGTGCGGCACGTACGATGTGGGTGACAGCCGCACGTGTCAACGCATGAAGCGGAGCCAGTACCGTAGTAAACACCTCAGGTACCTGCAACGATGGCCTGCCGTCTTTTACATAGAGCAGAATCGCGTTGCCAACATCCTGCGGCAGTGGAAGCGATTCTTGGCGACGACCCTTTCCGCAGACGCTGATTCCACCGTTGCGCCAGTCGATATCGGAGAATTTCAGCTGAGCGACCTCGCTGGCCGCGCAACGCGAGCCGGGCCAAAAGCAGAAGCACGGCTCTATCTCGCAGTTTGAAGGCGTGGCCGCTACAGGAGTCGATCACCCGCTCAACATCCTCCGCAGCGAGGAACCGGGGAACTGATGAGAGTTGCCATGAGGCGAAACCGGGAATCGCATATTCCATGCCCGCCGGGCATCGTCCAGTCACGCCGAGGAAGCGGGCGAAAGAGCGGACAGCGACGGCGATGCTCTTGGCACGCTCAATCCCGTGTGGGCGCGCCCGAGCGAGGACGAAGGCGCGCAGAGTCTCGGCGGAATAGGTGCCTCCATCATCTTCGAGAGCATCAAGGAGTCCCACAAGGACTCCTTCATAGACGTCAAGCGTCGTCTCCGTAAGGCCACGATGTGCACGCGTCCAACAACGGAATTCTCCCAGGATCGGCCATCGTTCAGTGGCGGATGGCGGGACCACAGGCAGTGGAAGCTCGCCTTGCAGTCGGAGGAATCGGATGAAAACCGCGGCGGCCGTCACCTATTGCTGATTGGGTCCGCGGGAGTATGGAACGCGTTGCTCTTTCTCGATTGCTGCCTTGCATGCTTCGAACCCCGGCAGGAGGTCCCGTGCGGTAAACCCGGCGATCCGCATCCAATCCGTCCAGGCGGCCAAGGAGGTGAGCCCGTTGTCGATGGAGGTCGCCTTGTACCCCTGGAGATGAAGCCAGTCGGCAAAAGCGTCAATGTGATCAGCGGCGGCGCCGGTGCGGAGTCGCCGTCGAGTAATAGTTTACCGGGCGCTGACTTGTCCTGATCGCCCGGTATTATGTGAAGTGCCACATCACTGATATGCAGGCCACCGCCACTCCAGCGCTGTGGCTTTGCATAATCGCGAACTTCGCAT